>JAZNRH010000021.1:0-2026 GCA_045590615.1 Eubacteriales bacterium | reverse complement strand
TACTGAGCCTTTGTAATCCAGGTAAAGTGGTAAAGACCCGTAACGTCAACCTTGATATCCTCACGCTGTACATTCTCGATACCATGCATTTCTTCAATCATACTGATGAGGAGCTTCTGTGTTCCAAAAACCTCGTGGCAACAGCCAAACGCCTTGATTTTTGGAAATGCCTTATAAAGAGCTCTTGTACATATTGTCATCGGGTTGGTGTAGTTGATTACCCATGCGTCAGGACAATACTTTTCCACTGCGTGCGCAATTTCCTCGAACATAGGAATTGTACGGAGTGCTCTTATAACACCACCGGGGCCAACGGTATCTCCAACTGCTTGATAAATGCCGTACTTCTCGGGAGTATGTACGTCGCTTTCCATTTCGTCAAAGGTACCCGGGAGAATAGAAATTACAACAAAGTTTGCTCCTGTAAGAGCCTCCCCGATTGTTTTGAACGCCTTATAATCCCAATGAGATTTTGCGCCTTCGGCATTATTGTACATATTACCGATAATCTCGTTGTGCTGAGCAGCCTCATAATCGATATCGTAGAGTGCAACCTCACCACTCATATCGTCAACGGAAACAAGGTCACTCATAAGACCCCACGCCCAGCCTCTTGAACCACCGCCAACGTATGCAATCTTTACGCCTTCAACGCCTTTATCTGTATACTTCATAACTTTTCTCCTTTTATTTTAGTTTAACAATATTATATATCAATTTATTAAAAAAATCCTTCGTATTTTTGATAAAATACAAGATTTTTCTTGATTTTTTTGATATATTAATATATAATTTTCTATGAAGGGAGGCGCTTTTATGAAAATGATGGAATTTGCCGACGGTAAAACCTTTTTCTATGAATACAGAGAGTCTATCAACGACAAGTACGAGCAAATGGCAACCAACCATTATCACCGTCTTTTCGAAATATATTTCTTTGAGGATGGTGAATGTAATTATTTCATAGACGGCAAGACCTTCACGCTTTTACCGGGAGACTTGATTATCATTCCAAGTAACGTTATTCACAGAACAGTTTATAAATCAAGCTATCAAAGAAAGCTACTGCATTTTTCGTGTGATTTTTTGCCACAGAGTATTATTGATACACTCCCTACAATGTTTTATCTCTATCGAAATCCAAACATTGTAAATCAGGTTGAAAAGATTTTCAACTCTATTGAAAAAGAATATTGCTCCCCCGACAAGTACACAGAGGATGCTTTGACCTCTCTTGTCTATTCACTTTTGTTTTTATTGGCAAGAAACGAAAACACAGCCAAACAGAAATCGGGCAGCTCGGATTTTGTTGCAAAAAGCATAAAGGCTATATCTGAGGATTATCAAAGTGATATTACCCTTTCAAGCCTTGCCGATACCTTCTCAATTTCACCCGAGCATTTATCAAGAACCTTCAAAAAGGAAACGGGGTTTGGAATAAACGAGTACCTCACACTTATCAGGCTTCGCAAAGCAGAACAGCTTTTGCTGGAAGATAACTCACAAAGCATTTCACAAATTGCTTATGATTGTGGATTTAACGACAGCAATTATTTTTCAAACAAGTTCAAAAAAACCTACGGAATTTCACCGTTAAAATTCAAACAGAGCAACAAAGTTCAAAAACATGACAATAAAAATATATAAACAAAAAATTTTTCGTGTTAAAATATATCAAAAAACAGGAGGTATACTATGAAAATAGGAGTTTCAAGTTATAGTTTCAAAAAGTACATCACAGAAACCGAATGCGATTATTTTCACATTTGCGATAAAGCTAAAGAAATCGGTTTTGACGGTATAGAATTCGTTGGTCTTGAAAACTACACCAAGCGCACCGACCTTATTGAGTTAGCAGAGGAAATCAGAGAGCATTGTGATAAAATTGGTCTTGAAATCGTCGCCTATACCGTTGGAGCAAATTTTCTTGCCGACGATATAGAGGCAGAAATAAAGAGAGTATGCTCCTGTGTTGACGTCGCAAAGGCGCTCGGCGCTCCTCTCATGAGACACGACGTCTGCTATT
>JAZNRH010000020.1:0-2980 GCA_045590615.1 Eubacteriales bacterium | reverse complement strand
AGGTATTGTATGGATATTCAGTTGAAGCGAGGTATTTTAGACGTATGTGTGTTGGCTGCGATAAAAAGCGAGGACTCGTACGGATATAAGATTATCAAAGATTTGAAGCCATTCATAGAGCTTTCCGAGTCTACTTTGTATACTATTCTGAAGCGTCTGGAGATTGCAAATATGCTCAATGTACGCACGGCAGAGCACGGTGGAAGGCTCAGAAAGTATTATCATATTACCGACGTTGGATTAAAGCGTATTGAAGATTTTAAGGTAGAATGGAAGGAAATTATGTCCATATATCAATTTGTAACTAAGGAGGATAACGGCAATGAATAAACAGGATTTTCTTACACTGCTTCGCAAAGAATTGTCCTGCTTATCTCAAGAGGACGTAGAAGAACGCCTGACCTTTTACAGTGAGATGATTGATGACCGTGTTGAAGACGGCTTGTCGGAATCCGAAGCAATCAGTCAGCTTGGGTCGATCAACGAGCTTGCCCGGCAGATATTGGCAGATACGCCGTTGACAAAAATCGTCAAGGAAAAGGTTAAATCAAACAGGGCGTTAAAGACTTGGGAAATTGCATTTCTCATATTAGGTTCTCCAATATGGCTTTCGCTTTTAATAGCAGTAGTGGCTATAGTTTTTGCCGTTTACGTCGTAATATGGTCGGTTATCGTTTCGTTGTGGTCAATAGAGGCTTCCTTTGTGGCTTGTTCAATTGGGGGCTTTGCATCGGCAGTAATTTTTACTTTTCAGGGAAACGGACTTACGGGGCTTGCTATGGTTGGCGCCGGACTTTGTTGTGTGGGTTTATCCATTTTTATGCTATTGGTGTGTAAAGCCTGTACCAAAGCAATGATATTGCTGACTAAAAAATTTGCTTTGTGGATAAAAGCCCTAATTGTGGGCAAGGAGGCAGTAAGATGAGTAAATCTAAAATATGGCTTGCCGTTGCAACTTTGTTCGTCGTTATTGGTTTAATTCTTTTCGCATTTGTAATGGAAAAGCTCGGTTGGGACTTTACAAGGCTCAGTACCGTTAAGTACGTGTCCAACACCTTGGAGGTGACGGAGGAGTTTGACAAAATATCCATTGACGTCAACACTGCTGATATTGAATTTATTCCCACTTCGGACGGGTATTGCACGATAGTTTGCTTTGAGGACGAAAGAGTGAAGCACTCGGCTACCGTGAAAAACGGCACTCTTGTTATCGATACTAATGACACGCGTAAGTGGTATGAATATATAGGTATTTCTCTCAGCTTTCCCAAAATGACCGTTTACTTACCACAAAACGAATACGCTTCATTGATCGTAGAAACGGATACCGGAGATGTTAATATCCCTAAAGATTTTGCCTTTGATAAAATTGAAATAGACGGTGACACATCGGATGTAAGTAGCTTTGCCCCTGTGACCAATGTTCTTGATGTCGAATTAAGCACCGGTGATATCATTATAGATGGCATTACAGCAGGTCAAGTAAAGCTTACTACAGCAACGGGCGAAATTGCAGTCAGCTCTGTAACCACCAAGAATAACATTGATATTGAAACAGATACAGGAACAGTAAAATTATCGAATGCTTCTTGTTCGAACTTTGTAGCAGAAAGTGATACAGGCACCATAACCTTGAAGAACGTTATGGTAACGGGTACTATTTCTATTGAAAGCGATACGGGCGATGTGAGACTTGAAGGTAGTGACGCTGCTGAAATATCTGTAAAAACCGACACCGGTGACGTTGCCGGCACATTGCTTTCAGAAAAGGTGTTCATTACGGAAACCTCTACCGGCAGGATCAACGTTCCTGAAACAACATTAGGTGGAAAATGCGAAATCATAACCGAAACCGGTGATATTAACATAAGCATAAAGCAGTAAATAAGTTGATATCTTTTTCGGAGCAACTTGCCAAAAAGACACCCAATCGGGTGTCTTTTTTGCTTTGTAACGTGTGCACATCATACCCCTCTCGGTAACAGTTAATAATTACGTAAATTATCGGCAAATCAAGAAGGTGTTTCTATACAAACGGATAATTTTTTGCTTTATATTTTTCGTAGGTTTGGCTGTTTGTGAATTCTTTCGGGGTAAGACCCGTATGCTTTTTGAACAATCTGTATCCGTAGGACACGTCGCTGATTCCCACGGCATTACAGGCATCGTTGAAATCCAGGGTATTGCTCAGAATTAATTCGCAGATAATCCTTATTTTCTCCTTGTTTATGTAGTTATGTATTGTGGTGCCGGTTTCTTTTTTGAAGACGAAGTTAAGGTAGTTGGGAGTTCGGTTAAGCTGCTTTGCCAGATAATCAAGGGTTATGTTATAATCCATATTGTTTGTTATGATTTTTTTGATTTTGTAGCATAAAATCGAAGGGGACTTGTCATTGGTTTTTTTGTGTGCATTCCACCCTTGAGAGATGTCGTATAGTATTGATGACAAAACCACGCTTGCGTTCATATCGTTATCTGAAAAAAAGCTACCTTTACCGGAAATGATTGAATTCATTTTTTTCATAATCTGCTCATTTACATCGCAGGGGTACAAGAGAAACGGCAGGGATAATGCGTCATTAAAGCTTGCGTAATCGGTGTCCAGGTCCCTTGAAAGTGTAACATCGAAGTCGGAAAGCAATTGAACAGAGCTGTGCTCGCTGATTTCGTTGTTTTTTGTATAAAGCACAAAAGGCAAATTCCTTTTTAAGAAAAGTATGCTACCTTGTGGGGCAAGCCAACGGTTTGTTTCATATTCAAGCGTTATTGTTCCTTTTTTTACATAGACGATTTCAAATCCTTTTTGCTCGGATGTAAATTGCTTGTAATAATTAGAAAATTTGCAATGGAGAGCAAAACCCAGCTTAGGCATTGAATTGAATTTAATCAAATATCCGTACATCACTTCTACTCCTTCAAATCGTGATATAATTATAATATCAAAAAATAGTAGTTTTGTCCACTAAAAATTATTTTTTCT
>JAZNRH010000019.1:0-2147 GCA_045590615.1 Eubacteriales bacterium | reverse complement strand
CGAAGTGCAGGAATACTACACGTATTCCAAGCGACAAGGGAAAATTTAGACCGAAAAGGGCTTTTCTCGGCGATAATAGTTCGATTCCCTTCGGCTATATCAAACACTTTAACAATAAATTCACCTTGTGAATAATTGTATCACAAAAGCAGACGAATTGCAAGTCATTTTCAAAAATAATTCCCGTAAAATCAAGTAAAAAAACAATCGTTTTTATTGACAATATATAATATTAGTGGTATAATCTATTGAGTTACTTAGATTTTCGTAAGAGGTGATAAGTATAAAAAAGGCAAAAATAATACTTACAATATTGCTTGCAATAGTCATTCTCGTTGCATTGGTTGCAATCTGGCAATGGGATAACCTCGAGGCGCTCTACGTAGGAATGACCGAGGATAGCGAATCGCTGGGCAAAAAACGTGAGGAAAATGATAAATTAATTACCAACTCCCTCGAAAAGCTGCCGGAAATATCAGTAAGAGACCTGACTCCTGAGGAAAAAGAAGCTTTTGCCGAAGGAAAAGTCTCCTCCGAGCAGCTGACTTTGATATTGCAAGGGAAACTGACTCTTGAAGAAGTGCTCGCAGAACAAAACGTTAAAGACGAGCCGACGGTAAGCAACCCGTCGTCAACACAAAAAGAAACTCCTCCCGAAGACGACAATACTCCGGAGGTGCAACAGCCGGTTGACAAGCCAAAGCCACAAGAGCCGACACAGACTCCCGTAGTAAAGCCCCCCGAGGAGGTCAAGGACAACAAACCGGACTCCCCTGTAGTCAATAAGCCTGAAAAGAATTACGACGAGCAAATTTCCGAGCTTGTTGCTCAAATGTACGTTTTGAAGGCTGAATTTGTTTCTGCTCTGAAAAGTCTTGAGAAAACAACGCTTGAAGAATATGCATCACTCACCAAGGACCAAAAAACTGCCGAGGTGAAGAAGGCTATGATGAATCACGTACTTGACACCGTAACCAAGATGGAAAAGGACTGTGACAGCAGAGTTGATGCGATTTTAACCCAGCTGACCAAGGTGCTCAAGGAAGCGAAAAAAAGTCTTGACCTTGTAACAAACATAAAAAACGCATATAAAAATGAAAAAACAATCACTAAAGCAGAATACGTAAACAAGTACTTTGATTAATTTTGAAAGGTGGTAAACATAAATGAAAAGAAGTATCAAATTTTTAGCACTTGTATTAGCAATATGCATGCTCGTAACTGCGACCATAAGCGCTGCAGCAATCGAAAGTTTTCGCGATTATGTATCACAGCACTGGGCAAACGTTGCGCTTTCACATTCGGTTGACAACTCTTTGATGTTTGGATATGAAGATAATACCCTCAGAGCCGACAGAGATATGTCAAGAGCAGAAATGGGAGCAGTACTCAACCGTGCTTTTGGCGCAAAGGTGCTCGGTGACTCATCAAAATTCGTTGACGTCAAATCGGGTGACTGGTATTACACCGACGTTGCCAAGGCACTTCAGATGCAGACCTTTGCAGGAACAAGCAATACAACCTTTGAGCCCAACCGTTCGATTTTCCGTGAAGAAGCAATGGTTACAATCGCACGTGCTATGGTTCTTGATGCAGGAAACTTAGACGCGCTTAATAAGTTCACAGACGCAAGCAGCGTTTCGAGCTGGGCTAAGAACGATATTGCTGCCCTTACCGAAAAGAAATACGTAAACGGCATGTCGGCAACTACTCTTGAGCCACACTCCAAGGTTACCAGAGCTCAGGTTGCTCAAATGCTTTACAACATATTCAGCGACTATATAAGCAAGCCGGGAACATACTCTGTCAACTCAGAGCGTTCTCTTATGATTAATACTCCAAACGTTACTCTCAAGGACTGTACCATCAACGGAGACCTCGTATTAGGTGACGGTGTTCACGACGGATACGTTACAATTCAGAACGTAAAGGTGCTCGGCAGAGTTCTTATCAGAGGTGGAGACAAGGTTACCTTCAAGTCCACAACCTCTAACGGTGGCGTAATTGTAAAGGCACTCAACGGAACCGTTAATTTCCAGAACTACAGAGACGAAAAGATATTCGATAACGTTAAGGAGTACACCAAGGCTACGTATCTTAAGAGACCTTCAGGTGGTGGTTCTTATGTCCCCCCCCCCCCCCCCACC
>JAZNRH010000018.1:0-4785 GCA_045590615.1 Eubacteriales bacterium | reverse complement strand
TCAGAGTCGGACTTGTTACCGCCATCTATCAGCATATAATGCCCGTCACACTCAACGAGCGTCGCATCTGCTTGTCCTACGTCGATAAATTGCGCCGAAAAAGTTGAGTTCTCATGAAGCTCAATTTTCTTTTCTTCATTTATATTTGAATTCGGAGCTTCGCTCGGCAAAAAATAGGACACAATGCCAACTGCCAGAAGTACCGATAAAAGTAATATTAATAACCGTGAAAGCTTCATAGACACATCTCCTTACGATAATTAAAATACGTGATCAACGTAAAAATTATACCATAATATGCAAAAAAAGTAAAGGGGTTGAGCCCTTTACTTATTGTCGCTTTTCAGCTTCTTTCCAAACAACACGGTAGTCAGCATTGCAATTACTGCTATATACACTATCGTCACAATACACGGCGCAAATAATGAATCATAGCTTTTGTTTAACACGCCTTTTATAACGCTCATACAATTTGAAAAAGGCAATATTTTACATACGAGGTCAAAGCCCTTTCCTATCATATCGCTCGGGAAATACATTCCACTTGTAAATGCAACCAATTGAACAACAATGCTCGAAACACCACTTGCCGACTTTTCCGTCGTAATACACCCAATAAATATACCAAGCAAAATAAACAAAACCGAGATTGGCAAAGCTATAATTATTGCAAAAGGGATTCCTGAATTGAATTCCAAGCCCAAAGCTATTGCCATTACAAAGAACAAAACGTTCTGCAATAAAACAATTGGCAAAACAGATAAGGTGTAGCCAAAAATATAATCCTTTATCTTCATTGGGCTGGCGCAAAGGCGTGTAATGAGAGAGGTGCTTCTGTCTTTTGCAACGAGCGTTGCTGTAAAAAGCGTAATAAACGAAAAACCAAATACTATAATACCCGGTGTAAAGCTTTCTATATTATATGCTTCGTTGGGAATTTCAAACTGCTGGAATATAAAAAGCAAAAAAAGTGGTAACAAAATTGCAAATATTATGCTCAAAGGGTCACGTATGATCTCCTTCAGGTTTCTGTTGGCAAAATTCAAAGCCTTCATCACTTTTCACCTCCCGTTACAAGCTTAACAAACGCTTCCTCAAAATTATCTGTGCCTGCCTTTTGCTTCAGCTCCTCGGGCGTACCGACATATTTCATCCTTCCGTTTGCCATAATGCCAATTCTGTCAGAAAGCTTTTCGGCTTCTTCCATATAATGAGTTGTCAGAACAATCGTCATATTGCCCTTGAAGCCCTCTATTATACTCCAAAGCTCTCGCCTCGATATAACGTCCAAGCCAAGAGTAGGCTCATCCAAAAAAAGAATTTTGGGCTCATTTATCAAAGCAATTGCAATTGACAGCCTTCTCTGCCAGCCACCCGAAAGGGTTTTCGCCTTTTGGCGTAATACGCCTTCAAGCCCAAACATCTCGACAAGCTCGGCAATCTTTTCTTTTTTATTCTTTATTCCGTACACAGATGACATAAACTCCAAATTCTCCAAAACCGTCAAATTTGGAGCAATTGCCGTTTCCTGAGGGGAAATATTAAGTATTTCTTTTATCTCAACAGCGCTCTTCCCGGCAAATTTACCGTCAATTATTATCTCGCCACTCGTTGCCTCACTCAGAAAAGAAAGCATCTTAATCGTTGTGGTTTTACCTGCACCATTTGTACCGAGAAGCGAAAACAACTCGCCTCTTTCTATTTTAAGATCCAAAGAGTCAACTGCCGTCTTTTCCTTGAACCTCTTCGTCAATGACCTTGTCTCTATCATTTTTCGTTTAACCCCTTCAGTATTTCGTCTGCAAAGTCTTCCATAACGTCTGCTTTCAAAATCGCCATGCCCTTCTCCTTGTCGCAAAGCACAACAACCGAGTCTCCCGACTTTATATCAAACATTTCTCTCGCCTCTTTGGGGATAACAATCTGTCCCTTTTCCCCTACCTTACATACTCCAATATATTTATTTTTCATAAGCTCCTCCAATTCATATATTTCATACTTTTCATACTAATTATACACCGATGAAAATTAAAAGTCAAGAGGCATATTGAATTTTGTCTTTTTATATGGTATAATTAATGAAAATCAACCAACGCATTCAAAAGGAGTAATTTGCTATGAAAATAAACTTCTCTAAAAATTTTTTATTTATCTCCATCATTATTGTTGCTGTTCTTTTAGTGGCGTTGTTTTTTATTATTCAACTTAGCCGACCAAACGGAACAACTCTTGCAGAGCGTGAATCTATAATCAGAGAACAAAAGAATTGTAAAACTATGTCTATATCGACAGAAAAAATCTTAGAAAATTATATAATATGTGGAATATACGATAATAACAAATCCGGCATCGCTACCTTTGAGATGACACGAAACGGATATAAGCTTCAAAGAATAACGCTTAAAGACAAAAACAGTGTCATAATATCTACTGAGTATCTTGACGAAAGATGGTATCAGCTTATTTGGTTTAATGGAGCAGAAACGAAGTTCGCAGAATTAGAAATAATCAATACCGATAATAACGAAATTGTCATAACTGAAAGCTATGACGTGTCAAATGGCGAAATTATCGCATTTTGTGAGCCCGACAATCTTGTGAATTTTTCGCTAAACGTAGTTTACTACGATGACAATGGAAAGGCTTATAAATAAAAACTTCAAGGAGTAAAATATGTGGGATAAATTATACAATGAAGCTAAAAAAGTTCAAAATGACCGAGTCATTTCACCTTTTATCGAAGCAGGTGGAGTTGCTGCAGCCATTCTTACAAAGAAAGGAAATATCTACGTTGGCGTTTGCATTGATACAGCGTCAACTCTTGGAATGTGCGCAGAAAGAAACGCTATTGCAAATATGATTACGAATGGTGAAAGTCAGATTGACAAGGTTGTTGCCGTAATGCCAAACGGTAAGGTCGGTTCACCGTGTGGTGCTTGCCGTGAATATCTGATGCAACTGGACAAGGACAGTGGCGAAATAGAAATTTTACTCGACCTTGAAACCAAAAAGACAGTTCAACTAAAAGAGCTGATCCCTGATTGGTGGGGAAACGAACGATTTGAAAAAGTATTATAATTAATGGGCTGTAAAAAACTAAATTAGTTTTTTACAGCCCATTTTAATGTGAAATTATTATTGAAGCATTCAATTATGATTTTTTAATACTCTCTATCCGAGATAAGTATTGGTGTGCATAACTGACCTTTTTATTCATTTTTTATGAATGCTCATTGGCAAATGAAAAGGAGCAAGATGTATCTCAACCTTGCCCCTATGGGTCAGTATTCAGTTCAACAAATTGGAATTTGATTAACCGAGATTATTTTCGTAATCGGATGCATCAATAATCAATCGTTTACACTTTGGACAGCAATCGCTCTCGATTTGATGTGGAGACATCATAGGAACTTCCAAATGCAACGCGTATTTCTCTTTGCTGTCGGGTTTAGTGCTTATTTTATGTTTTCTTTCGCTCCAAATTGCTGAGCCACAATTTAAGTATCCGTGAAGCATTTCAGTATCGCAAAAAGGACATTTCATACAATCACACTCCTTTGTCAAATTGGAATTGGTCTTTTATATGCCCCAAATCAATGAAGCAACATTATAGACAGTCACAATCAACAAGAATATTCCCAACAACAAGAAATAGACTGCTGTGCTTTTTTGCTGTTTATCCTTGTATTCTTTGGATGTTATAAACATTGTCGTTGCTAAACAAACGAACATTATCGGCATTGTAATATCTGTTGAAAGAGCCTTTGTTAAGCCTAATATTCCAAATGCTACTGTTAATGCCGAGAAAAATAGTTTTAGATTTTTCATATATCATACCTCCATATTCAAGTTTATCGAACTGTTTCATTATCTATATAGACGCAAAAATAGACCCAAAAGTTTCATATTACGACTATATCATAGCATCTTTGTATCCTTTTGTCTCATTCCAGAGACGAGAATTTACAATTTCACAACATTTTAAGATTGCTAAATATCTTTAAAAGTGTATAATTTTTTATCACCAATATTTATCTCGGACAGAGAGTTTTAATAAATAAATTCCCAAAGCTGCAAGACCGATCCCGAGCATTGTAAAGCCCGACTTTATATCAAGCTCGCCAATAATAGATGTTACGGTTACAGCAATACCCATTGCGACGGGAATCGCTTTCAAAATAATATCAATTAAATATCCTGCCCCCTTATGCCCTGTTATTATCTGTACTGATTTTGCATTCATCAACTCCTCTACAGAAATTTCAAGAATTCCTGCCAATTTAGGAATTGTCTGAGTGTCAGGACAAGCCACATCTCTCTCCCATTTTGATACTGCCTTGTCGGTTACCTTCAGCATATCGGCAAGCTCCCTTTGAGTCATACCTTTTTCACGGCGAATAGTACTTATTATCTCGCCCATTGTTTTTGTAGCCATCGTTTTTCCTCCTTTAACTTTTAGCACAATCAGTATAACACATCAACACACAAATGTAAACCGAAGGACAGTAGAGTTTACTAAACCGTGAGTTTATCGCACTCACGTCTTTCACTTTTCTTGTCGTAATAATGCGAATTCCATTTTGCAACAACAATTTTTATCTGTACACTCACAAATAAATCTGTTATTCTGCTCGATAAATTGGGATTTGTCGTTATAAATCAATATTGATTTCGTAATTATCATCAATGAGTATATAGTTTACATTATACTCTCGTGCAAGGACTAACACTTCTAAATTGTCTGCTAATACGCTTTCCAAAGTATAATCTGTATCATCTCCACGA
>JAZNRH010000017.1:0-16321 GCA_045590615.1 Eubacteriales bacterium | reverse complement strand
CGAATACGCTGACAAGCTTCTTCAGGGACTTGACGAGGTTGACTATCTGCCTAACATCAAGATGCAGCAGGTGAATTGGATTGGTAAATCAACAAAGTCGGAGGCCAAGCGGTCTTAGGAAGACAATCCTTTTGTACAACTCCTTGGCTCACAGAACGACATGGCTACGATCCGACTTATCACCGAATACGCTGACAAGCTTCTTCAGGGACTTGACGAGGTTGACTATCTGCCTAACATCAAGATGCAGCAGGTGAATTGGATTGGTAAATCAACAGGCGCTTTCGTAAACTTCGCAATCAAGGAAAATGACGAAAAGCTCCGTATATACACAACCCGTCCCGACACTCTTTTCGGAGTTACCTTTATGGTTATTGCGCCCGAGCATCCCATCATCGAGAAGCACCGTGGCGAAATAAAGAACATAGATGCGCTTGACGCCTACAAGGAAGAATGCGCTAAAAAGACCGAATTTGAACGTACTCAGCTCGTTAAGGACAAGACGGGTGTTAAAATCGATGGTCTCACTGCAATCAACCCTATCAATAACAAGGAAATTCCCATCTACATTTCAGACTACGTTATGATGGGCTACGGAACAGGCGCAATTATGGCTGTTCCGGCACACGACGAGCGTGACTACGATTTCGCCAAGAAGTTCGGCATTGACATCGTTGAAGTAATCAAGGGTGGTAACATCGAAGAGGCTGCATACGCAGGCGACGGAGAAATGGTAAATTCGGGCTTCCTCAACGGTATGACCAACAAGAAGGACTCTATTGCCAAGGTGCTCGACTACCTTGAAGAAAAGGGCATTGGTGAAAAGGGTGTTCAGTACAAGATGAAGGATTGGGCGTTCAACCGTCAGAGATATTGGGGTGAGCCAATTCCGATTGTGCATTGCGAAAAGTGTGGAATGGTAGCCGTTCCTTATGACGAGCTCCCTCTCAAGCTTCCCGAAATTTCCAACTTTGAGCCCGGTGAAGGTGGCGAAAGCCCTCTTGCCAAGATTGATTCCTTCGTTAACTGCACCTGCCCCAAATGTGGAGCACCTGCAAAGCGCGAAACCGACACTATGCCTCAGTGGGCAGGCTCATCGTGGTACTTCCTTCGCTATATAGACCCTCACAACAACGAGGCTTTTGCAGATGAAGAAAAGCTCAACTATTGGTTGCCTGTAGATTGGTATAACGGTGGTATGGAGCACGTTACCCGTCATATGATTTACTCTCGCTTCTGGCATCATTTCCTCTATGATTTAGGTGTCGTTCCCACCAAAGAGCCCTATGCCAAGAGAACGGCTCAGGGGCTTATCCTCGGTCCTGACGGAGACAAAATGAGCAAATCCAAAGGCAACGTAGTTGACCCCAACTCCGTCGTTGACAGATACGGTGCAGACGTACTCAGAGTATATATTCTCTTTATGGGTGACTATGCAAGCGCAGCGCCCTGGTCGGAGAGCAGCGTAAAGGGCTGTAAGAGATTCCTTGAAAGAGTAGAAGCTCTGTATGATATTGCAAACGGTACAGGCGTTACGCCCGAGCTTGAAAGTAAGTTCCACAAGACCGTAAAGAAGGTTTCTCAGGATATTGAAGAAATGAAGTTCAACACAGCTATTGCAGCTATGATGACACTTCTCAATGATATTTACGCTGTTGGAAAGCTCACTAAGGACGAGCTTAAAACCTTTGTAACAATCCTCTGCCCGTTTGCTCCCCACCTTTGCGAAGAGCTTTGGGAGAAGCTCGGTGGTATCGGACTTTGCTCTGCTACCGAATGGGCAAAATGGGATGAAGCAAAGTGCGAAGACTCAACGGTAGAAATAGCAGTTCAGGTGCTTGGCAAGCTCAAGGGCACTATCGCTATAGCTGTTGATGCAGACAAGGACAGCGTACTTGCTCAGGTCAAAGCCGACCCACGCTTCGTTCCCTTCCTTGAAGGCAAAACCATCGTCAAGGAAATCTACGTACCCGGAAAAATCGTTAATTTTGTAGTTAAATAAAAACAAAAGGCTGTAAAAATCACAAGGTGGCTATGAAAAACAAAAGTTTTTCATAGCCACCTTTTTAATCTTAATTATACTTAATTTCAACCATGATGTTGACACGCGTTGTGTGTCAACGCTTCATAGGCGAAGCCTGCTTTATTTAAAAGAATACGCTCTTTGCTTGCTCCTTGATTTCCTTGGAGGCAATGAACGGAATTCTCGTGGTATAGCCATTTTTCGCTGCTACGATTTTCTTAGTCGGCCATGCAAAGATATCCTTGTTCCATTCGTTTATAGTATCGTTGTACAGCTCTCTTGCTGCAGTGATTTCTCTTTGCAGATACATATTCTGTTGCATTGCGTCTGCGATTTCACGGTGAGCTTTGAGGTCGGGGTAATTCTCCACTGCGACGTTTATGTTTCTTGAAATGTTCTCGATTTTGTCACCGACTTCATTTCTTTCCTCATCGGAGTTTGCATTTCCCGATCTGTATTTTGCAATGTTCTCAAAGGTGCTCTTGTCAAGGTCTATTGCCTTATCGAGAAGTCTTGCACAGTTCTGGAGAACCATAACTCTTTGCTCGAGGTAGTTGTCAATCTGAGAAGCGTTTCTCTGGATTTTCTGCTGAAGCTGGTCGAAATGCTTTTGTGCGTTAATCTTCATAAACAGGAAAATTAAACCGGGGAGTATGCCGAGTATCCACAGCATAACCTCAAAAAGCTTTGAGCCGACGCCCACCTCTGCAGGTAGTTTTTTTGCTATTACATTTGTGTCAAGTCCATCTTCTCTTATTTCGGGGTTGAGTTCGTCTAATTGGTTTGCCATATCTTTTATCTCCTTTATTTCATAATACACAAGCCGTTTTTGGTTGCGACAACGTCGCTCTTTGCATTATCAAGGCTTGTGATAAAAAATGTGTTGGTTGCTTCGAGAGGTATGTATTCATCCCAGGGAACGGATACGTTGTGGAAGCGACCGTCGCCACCGTAAACCGATACGACGTCAACTCTCGGGATTGAGTCGTAGGAATAAGCTGTAATACGCGTTTCGTCGGTTTTATTTTCCGAGCGAACGAATTCGGATTTCAGAATTGCTTGAGTTTTGCTATCCGGATGAACAAGAAGCGAGTAGTCTATCATGTTCGCCAGCACCTCACTTTCCTTAACCGAATACAACTGATTGTAGTCGGGAAGGGGCTTTAGTGAATGTACGGGTCTTTCGTGGTATGCCGGAATTGCCCATATCGGAGCAAAGTCAAAATAAACTGCCTTGAAGTATTCAACGTTTTTGGTTGTGAAATTACTCTCAATAATATCGTAGGAGTAGGACGGATATGCATCTGAGGTAAGTATAATGCTTCGTCCCTGGCTGTGATTGGACACGATTTTGTTCATTCTTTTATTCTTGAAGAAATTAAAATCGTCTCCGTAGCCTGTTTTGGACAGAATAAGGTCGGTCATATTCGTTTGCGCCAACGGGGTAAACAGCGTTCTGAACTGAACCTCGTCGTTTCTGTCAAGCGCATCGAAGAGCACTTCAAAGTCGGTGTTCGACATATTCATAAAGCTTTTGTTTTCACTGATTGCCTTATCGGTCTTTTTCTTCAGCTTTTTCTCGCCGCGTTTAATGTGTCTTTCGAGCTGCGATTCGCTCTTTAGTTCAAGGTGAGAAGCGTCTCGGCTGAAGGAGAGGTCGGGTGCCCCCTGAGAGCCGTAGCAGAGTACTACCTGAGTTGAGTAAAACGGCTTGGGCTTGGTAACCGTTGCGTGAAGCGTTTCGGTTCTGCGTCTCGACCTGCGCTTTCCGTTGCTATCGGTGTAGTATTCGGTCCACGAAATCGTTTTATAGCCGTGGTAGGTTTCCGTTCCCATAGTATGTACCAGCCTGTTTTCAAACAAAAAGGGGTTTTCGTTATAGCTTCCTGACAGCGTATCCAGAGTGGATTGCTCATCGTTCTGATCCTGAAAATCAAAGTTGGTTTTCATATCGAGCTCCTGCTTTACCGACAGGTGTGGAGCAAAGCACAGAGAAGGAATTGTTTTTTCTATTATATTCAGCGCATCTCTTGACGTGAATAGTTGATTGAGTGGCAGCATCTGATTGTTGGCGAGCCTGAGAAGCTCGTCAGCCTTGTTGTCTGCCTTTTCAATTTCTTCTCTCATCGCTTTGATTTTCGGAGTGGTTTTCAATATTACAAGTGGAATAAGAATGAGCGTAATAATCATAATCACTCTTAAAAATCTTAAGAGATTGAGCTTCCTTTTCAGCTTTTTCAGCGTGTTTTTCAGGGCTTCATATTCCTTGACCGTCGCTCTGTTTTCTTCAACATTGACCAATGAGCGTTTCACAAGCTCTTCAAAGTAGTCTTTTGTGTAATTAAGGTGAGTCTCTCTCAGCCTTTTCTCGTATTCCTCGAGTGGATTGTAAATCAAAGAGTTCATACCATGCCTCCTTTTACGACATTGTACCATATTTTTCGTCAAATGTAAATGATTTGCACAAAAAATCGTTTTTTTTGAAAAATACTTGACTTTTATGGTAATACGTGGTATAATTCACAAGTAAGTTAATAAACTATTACTAAAGAGAGTGGTCGCCACTCTCTTTGATTTTTGCAAAAGGGAGTGAAAAGCTTGGCAAACGATAAGGTAAAGAACGTTGCACAGAGAGTTGACCTTCTGATAAGAGGTCCTGTAGAGGAGCTGGGATACGTTCTCTGGGACGTTGAATATAAGAAGGAAGGCTCGGAGTACAATCTCATAGTAACTATTGACAAGACAGGCGTTGAGCTTACGCTTGACGATTGCGTTGCTGTTACTGATCTCATCAATCCCATTCTCGACGAGGCAGACCCGATTACCGACAGCTATTGTCTTGAGGTTTCATCGGCAGGTCTTGAAAGAGATTTGAAAAAGCCCGAGCACTTTAAGGCATACGTTGGAACAGACGTTGAGGTGAAGCTGTTTGCTGCAACCGACACTCTCCCCAAGTCCTTCGTTGCAACCCTGAAGGACTATTCTGACGACGAGGTGTTGACCCTTGTTGTAAACGACGTTGAAGAGAAGCTCGAAAGAGCAAAGACGGCATCGGTTAAAACGGTAGTAAATTACGCAGAAATATTCAAAAATAATTGAAAGGAAGGCGTCTGAGAGACGCAAGAGAAAGCAATGAATAAGGAATTTTTTGAAGCACTTGACGCCCTTGAAAAAGAGGGCATTTCCAAAAGCTACCTGCTTGAAAAGGTAGAGGCAGCGCTTCTTGCAGCATTCAAGAAGGAAAACAACGGACAGAGCAACGTGAGAGTTTCAATTGACGAAGAGAAGAAGACCGTCAGACTTTTCGAGCAGTTCACCGTAGTTGAAGAGGTGACCAACCCCGAGGCAGAGCTTACTGTTGCTCAGGCAAAGGAAATCAACAAGAGACTAAAGCTTGGTGACGTTTATGAAAAAGAGGTCAAGACTAAGGGCTTTAACAGAGTAGCTGCTCAGTCGGCTAAGATGGTAATTATTCAGGGTATTCGCGAGGCTGAAAGACAGCTTCTCGTTGACGAGTACGAGCAGAAGAAGAACGACATTGTGTCGGCAAGAATAGTACTTATTGATAAGAATACGGGAAATGCAATCCTTGAGCTTGGCAAACAGCAGGCAACTCTTTTCAAGGCAGAGCAGATTCCTGGAGAAGTACTTCGCTCGGGTCAGTATATAAAGGTTTACGTTGTTGACATAAAGACCGACAGCAAGGAGCCGGTAATCGTTCTTTCAAGAAAGCATCCGGGACTTGTTAAGAGACTCTTCGAGCTTGAAGTACCCGAAATTCAGGACGGTACGGTGATTATCCATTCAATCGCCCGTGAGGCAGGCTCAAGAACCAAAATTTCGGTTTATTCAAGAAACAAGGACGTTGACCCGATCGGCTCGTGTATCGGTGTAAAGGGAATGAGAAAGACCAATATCACCAACGAAATTTCGGGCGAAAAGATTGATATAATTGAGTACAGTGAGAATGCAGAGGAATTTATCAAGTCCTCACTTTCACCTGCAAGCGTAATTGACGTTACTCTTTCAACGGGCGTTAACGAAGAAGGAAAGCTTGAGAGAGGCTGTACGGTAATAGTTCCTCAGGACCAGCTGTCACTTGCCATTGGTAACAAGGGACAGAATGCTCGTCTTGCTGCAAAGCTTACGGGCTACAAGATTGACATTAAATCACAATTCTGATTAAGGAAGAAAAGTTATGGCTAAAAAAATTCCCGAGAGAAGATGTCTCGGATGTATGGAATCCTTCCCCAAGTCGTCGCTTGTGAGAGTGGTGCGCTCTCCCGACGGGGAAATATCGCTTGACCTTACGGGCAAGAAATCGGGCAGAGGAGCGTATATATGTAAAAGCTCACAGTGTCTGAAGAAGGCAGTAAAGGCAAAGCGCTTTGAAAGAGCCTTTGAATGTCCGGTTCCCGAAGAGCTTTTCGAGGGACTTGCAAAGGAGCTTGAGGAGGCAGAATAATGCAGGATAAGATACTTTCGGCAATCGGACTTGCAAAGAGAGCAGGCAAGGCAATTTGTGGCACTCAGCTTGTTCGTGATTCTGCAAAATCGGGAAAGGCTAAGCTAATTATTGTTGCAAGCGACGCTTCGGACAGATCGAAAAAGGAAATTACCGATACGTCGGCTTTCTATAAAACAGAATGTATTATATCGTGCTACACAATGGCACAGCTTTCATCGGCAGTAGGACTGATGAGAAGCACCTCATCTGTTGCTATTACCGACGAGAATATGACAATTCTTGTAAAAAATAGCATCAATAACCAGATGTGAAAACGATTGGAGGAATATTATGTCAGTAGTAACAAATAAAAATAAAGTTGCGGCATTGGCAAAGGACTTCGGTCTCAAGAGCCGTGATATACTTGCTATAATTCCGGGCAAGGCAGATATAAAGCCTGCTCCGGCAGTACTCAGTGACGAAGAGGTTGACTTCGTAATTAATGCGCTTGCAAACAAGTGCATCGTTGAAGATATTGACGCTTATATTAACGGAGAGATTGAGCTTGCAGGCTTTTCCAAAAAGCCCGAGCCCAAGCCCGAGCCCAAGCCCGAACCCAAGCCCGAGCCCAAGCCAGAGCCCAAGTCCGAGCCTAAGCCCGAGCCCAAGCCGGAGCCTAAGCCCGAGCCTAAGCCGGAGCCTAAGCCCGAGCCTAAGCCCGAGCCCAAGCCAGAGCCTAAGCCTGAGCCTAAGCCTCAGCCCAAGAAAAGTGAAAAGAAGTCTCAGCCTGCTCAGAAGCAGGGTGGCGTAAGGCTTGAAATGAACGTAAAGCATTCCGACGACGGTAAGATGAACGTTAAGAAGGAGGTTCGCGTTGTAGACACAAGAGGAATAGACTCTGCAGTGGACCTTTCAAAATACGATGAAAAGCTTTATGATTATGCTACCGATTCGTCAAACGATTGGGGAAAACAGAAGTTCAATAAGAAGGGCTCGAATAACCGTCCCTTCGATAAGAGAAAGGCTGATAAGGCTAAGGCAGACGCAAAGAAGAAAGCGCCTGAAAAGCCCAAAATTCCTGCAGTAATCAAGCTTCCCGAGGAAATGATAGTTTCCGAGCTTGCCAAGGAGCTTCACGTTACCACAGCAGAGGTTGTAAAGAAGCTTATGGGACTCGGTATGATGGTTACCCTCAATCAGACAATCGACTTTGATACAGCGGCAATTGTTGCCGATGAATTCGGTTCGAAGGCTGAGCACATTGTAGTAGTTACAATTGAAGAAAAGCTCATCGATGACAGCGAGGACCTCAAAGAAAATCTCATCGAAAGAGCCCCTGTCATTTGTGTCATGGGTCACGTTGACCATGGTAAGACCTCTCTTCTTGACGCAATTCGCCATGCAAACGTAACCTCGGGTGAGGCAGGTGGTATTACACAGCACATCGGTGCTTACAGAGTGAGTGTTGACGGTCACGATATTACCTTCCTTGACACTCCCGGACACGAGGCGTTTACTGCAATGAGAGCAAGAGGAGCGCAGGCAACCGATATTGCAATCCTCGTAGTAGCTGCAGACGACGGAATTATGCCTCAGACAGTCGAAGCAATCAATCACGCCAAGGCGGCAGGAATCGAAATAATAGTAGCAATCAATAAGATAGATAAGCCCACGGCAAATCCCGATAACGTTATGCAGGAGCTTACCAAGTACGACCTCGTTCCTGAGGAATGGGGTGGAGACGTAATCTGTGTGCCCGTATCGGCTCATACAAAGCAGGGTATTGACAATCTTCTTGAGTCTGTACTTCTCGTTGCAGAGGTTGCAGAGCTCAAGGCTAACCCCAACCGTGAGGCAAAGGGTATCGTAATCGAAGCCAAGCTCGACAAGGGCAGAGGTGCAGTTGCGACAATTCTCGTTCAGAACGGTACACTTCATACGGGCGACTACGTAATTGCAGGAACTACCGTAGGTAGAGTACGTGCAATGCTTAACGATAAGGGTCAGAACGTTAGCGAGGCAGGACCTTCTGTTCCCGTTGAAATTCTCGGTCTTTCAGAGGTTCCTACGGCAGGCGATATCTTCAATGCAGTTAAGGACGAAAGAATGGCGAAAGAGCTTGCCGAGCAAAGACGCGCAGAGGAGAAGGAAAAGGCATTTAAGGCAAATTCCAAGCTCTCTCTCGACGACCTTTTCAATCAGGTTAAGGAAGGCATCAAGGAGCTTAATATCGTAGTTAAGACAGACGTACAGGGCTCAGCCGAGGCAGTAAAGGCATCTCTTGAAAAGCTTACCAACGAAGAGGTTAAGGTGCGTGTAATTCATAGCGCAGTAGGTGGCATCAACGAAAACGACGTAATGCTCGCATCGGCGTCCAACGCAATTATAGTCGGCTTTAACGTTCGTCCTGATAAGAGGGCGCTTGATGCAGGCGCAGAAGCCAAGGTAGACATCAGAACCTATAGAATTATTTACGAATGTATAGAGGAAATCGAAGCTGCAATGAAGGGTATGCTTGCTCCTAAGTACCGTGAGAGTGTAATCGGACACGCAGAGGTACGTCAGACGATTAAGGTTCCGGGAGTTGGCGTTATTGCAGGCTCTTACGTTCAGGACGGTAAGATAACCAGAGCATCTCAAATCAGAGTTGTCCGTGACGGAATCGTGATATTCGAGGACAAAATCAGCTCGCTCAAGCGTTTCAAGGACGACGCAAGAGAGGTTGCTCAGGGCTTTGAATGTGGTATCGGACTTGAAAAGTTCAACGACATCAAGGAGCTTGATATACTTGAAGCCTTTATTATGGAAGAGGTTGAAGCATGAACAAGTTCAGACAGATGAGAGTAAACGAGGCTGCTCGTGAAACTCTTTCGGACATTCTCCGAACGGTCAAGGACCCCCGAGTTTCATCGTCATTTGTTACGATTACAGCTGTAAACGTCAGCAGAGATATGAAATTTGCCAAGGTGTATTTCAGCTGTATCGGTGGTACTCCCAAGGAGGTCAAGACAGGACTTTACAGCGCTCAGGGATATATCAGAGCATCTCTTGCCGAGAAGCTTAACCTGAGAATTACCCCCGAGCTGACCTTTGAATATGACGACTCGGCAGAAAAGGGCGCAAGAATAGAGAGCGTTCTCAAGAGTCTTGGAATGGGTGGAGAGGAAAAAGATGACTGAGCTTAATATAAAAGAGACGGCTGCGCTGCTGTCAACGCTTGACAACGTGCACATATATACTCACGCTCACCCCGACGGAGACGCAATCGGCTCGGCTTATGCTCTCAAATCTATATTAAACAAAATGGGAAAGAATGCCAGGGTGGTATGCCTTGACATTCTTCCCAAATATCTCAAATATATATGGAACGGTGAAAATGACGAGGTAGAGTGCGAGAATATCGTAACGGTTGACGTTGCAGATATGTCTCTGCTCGGAGATTTTGATATGTCTCAGAAAATAGTGCTCGCCATCGACCACCATAGCAAGAACAGGGTAGAGTGTGAAAATCTGCTTTGTATCAGCGATATGTCGGCAACGGGTGAAATCATTTATGAGCTTGCTATTGAGCTCGGGGTGGAGCTTGACCGTCATATTGCAGAGTGCCTTTATACTGCGATTTCCACCGATACGGGCTGTTTTAAGTTTTCCAACGCCAACGAGCATACGTTTTTGACGGTAGGACGTCTTACACGTTACGCTCCGAATGGCAACTTCGGATACCTCAATCAGCCTCTTTTCATCACCAAGCCAATTTCCAAAATGAAATTTGAAAGTGACGTAATTTCAAGGCTTGAGTTTTATTTCAACGGCAAAGTGTCTGTATCGGTTATCACAAAGGCTCTTGTCGAGAGCTACGGACTCACCGACGGTGATACGGGTGGTGTAGAGCAGCTGGGTAAATCACCTGAGGGGGTTGAGCTTGCCATTACACTCAAGGAGAGAGACGACGGCTTCAAGGTGTCAATGCGCTCGTCAGACGAGCTTGATTGCGCTGCAATCTGCGCGACCTTTGGTGGTGGAGGACACCACTCGGCTGCAGGCTGTTTCTTCAGCGATACATCCGAGAATATAATAAAAACACTCATATCACATATCAGAGAAAAGGGAATTTTATGAACGAGAAAAAAAGTGGCGTTCTTATCCTGAATAAACCCTACGGTATAACCTCTCACGACGTGGTAAATAAAATCCGTCGCCTTTATAATACCAAAAAGGTAGGACATACGGGCACACTTGACCCAATGGCAGTCGGTGTATTGCCAATACTCGTGGGCAGTGCAGTCAAGGCAAGTGAGTATCTTGTCTCGGACACAAAGGAATATACTGCAAAGATGCTTCTTGGTATAGAAACCGACACCGAGGACACAAGTGGTATGACTCTTTCTGCCTCGGATAATATTCCGGAGGATATTACCGACACTGTAAACTCATTCCTTGGCGACTACGACCAGATTCCCCCGATGTATTCGGCACTCAAGGTGGGAGGCGAAAAGCTTTGCGATTTGGCAAGGCGAGGAATTACCGTTGAGCGAGAGCCGAGAAGGGTAAAGGTGTATAAAATCCACGCAGAAAAACTGTCCGAACGAGAATGGGAGCTGGACGCAACCGTTTCGAAGGGCACGTATATAAGAACTCTTGTTTCGGATATCGGAAAAAAGCTGGGTTGTGGCGCAGCAATGAGTGCGCTTGAAAGACGGATTTCGGGAAGCTTTACTCTCGATATGTCTCACACTCTTGACGAGCTTGAAGAAATGGAGCTTCAGGACAGATATTCTCTCTTGATACCTACTGAGGAATTGTTTGCCGATTGCGAGAAGGTAGTACTTACCGACTTTTATACAAGACTTGCTAAAAACGGAAACGAAATATACATTTCACGTGCAAGGCTCAGCCTCGAGCCGATTCTTATGAAGCGAGTGAGAATGGCAGACCAAAACGGAGAATTTTTTGCTCTGGGCGAAATTCGTGAATTTGAGTCGGGAATGGCAATTAAACCGATTAAATTTTTTGACAAGGATTGACTATGGAAGAAAAAATATGTTGTTTCACAGGTCACAGAAATCTTGACGGGGCTGATACACAGCTTGAAGCCCGTCTTGAGAACACCTTGCTTGCTTTGATTGACGAGGGCTATACGACCTTCGTTGCAGGTGGTGCGATTGGCTTTGACACTCTGTCTGCAAGACTTGTCCTCAGGCTCAGGGAAGCAAATCCGAGCATTAAGCTGCACCTTGTTTTCCCCTGCGAAAATCAGGATAAATATTGGACTCCGAATCAAAAAAAAGAGTATGCACTTCTTCGTGAGAGAGCAGACTCTTATGAATATCTTTTTGAAAAGTACAATCGCTATTGTATGTTCAAGCGCAACGAAAAAATGGTTGATATGTCCTCAAGTGTCGTTGCTTACTATAACGGTAAAGAAAAGGGTGGCACAGCAATGACTGTGCGCTATGCCGTAAAAAAGGGCATCAGAGTGATAAACGTTTACTAAAGGAATCGGGGCGCAGAAATGCGCCCCGATCAATATTCGCTTTTACTTTGCAATGTCTCCTACACAGTTTAACACGTAATGTGGTCTGTACGAGAAGTTGTCGATATTCTCGTCGGTTGTAACACCTGTGAGAACGAGAGCCGTATCAACCTCGGTCTGAATACCTGCAATAATATCGGTGTCCATTCTGTCACCGATAATCAGGGTATTTGCTCTGTGACAGTCAAGCTGACGGATTGCGTGCCTCATAATCAAAGGATTGGGCTTGCCGATAAAATAGGCTTCCTTGCCCGTTGTCAGCTCAATTGGTGCAATCAGAGCCCTGCAGGCAGGAACGATTCCACTTTCCTGAGGGGCTGTGAGGTCGCTGTTTGTTCCGATCAGCTTTGCTCCGTTGAAGATTAATTTAACAGCTCGTTCAATCTTATCATAGCTGTAAGAACGGGTCTCTCCTACCACGACGTAATCGGGATTGACGTCGTTCATATTAATATTCTGGTCGTAAAGCGCATTGGTCAAGCCTGCCTCACCGATTACGTAGGCAGTACAGCCCGGCTTCTGCGATGCTAAAAATGCCGCCGTTGCCAGAGCGCTGGTGTAAAAATGGCTTTCGTCAACGTCGAGTCCCATACGGGCGAGCTTGAGGCTGAGCTCCTTGGGAGAACGCTCGGCGCTATTGGTTAAAAACAAAAACTTCTTATTTTCCTTTTTGAGCCAGTCAACGAATTCCGTTGCGCCCGGAATGAGCTTATTACCGTGGTAAATTACTCCGTCCATATCACAGATAAAGCCTTCCTTTTTCTTGAAAACAGAAGGGTCTTTTATAACTAAATCTTTAAGCATTTTATTCTCCCTTGTAGTTGTTATAATAATCGGATAAAAATTCTTCGGGAATTATTTCCTTAACCTTTTTAACGAGCTTGTCATAGCTATAAGCTGAGCTCTTGAGTGTGGTGCCGTGAGTATCGTACAGCTCCTGAGAATAGTTTTCAAGAGTGTAGAGCTTGAGAGAACGGCGTGTCATGCTGTAGTGGCACATAGTTGGAGTAAGAAGTGGATTTTCCACCCTTATTCCGTCCTTGTCCTTTACGATATCCAAGCTGAGGTAACCACCAAGCATATTCCAGGGATAGTACATAGTTGAAATGAAGTTGCCAAGTGAGTAGGCAATGAGCGTCTTGTGACCCTGGGCGTTTTCTTTCCACTTGATTTCCTGAAGCACGTGAGGGTGAGTACCGATAATAACGTCAGCACCTGCATCAACGAGTGTCTGCGCCCAGTCTCTTTGCTCGGAGTTTGGCTCAAACGAGTCCTCCCAGCCCCAATGCATAGATACGAATACCAGGTCTGCCAGCTCCTTTGCCTCACCGACCTGCCTTGTCATTTCGGCATTTGTGGGAATGGGAATATATATATCCTCGTAGCCACTGCCTGCCGTCATACCGTTGGTAGAGTAGGTGTATGCAAGGAAGGCAATCTTAATTCCATCCTTTTCAAAAACTCGGATGTTGTTGTAATCTTCTTTATTTTTATAGCTTCCTATTTGTATAACGCCCTCGTCTGCCTTGCTTGCCCAATAGTCAGCGTGGTAGAGCAGCCCCTTACCTCTGCAGTCGAGCATGTGGTTTGTGGCTGTGTTGATTACGTTAAAGCCAAGTCGCACAAGGCATTCACCCATTTCGTCCGGCGTGTTGAACATCGGATAGCCTGCTGCAGGGAAGTCAGGTCCTGCAATGGGAGTCTCTTGATTTATAAATGCAATATCAGCCGATGAAATAATCTCTTTGAAATTTTCGTACATCGGGTCGAAGTAGTATTTCTTGTCAAGTCCCATCGAATTGGCAACAATTTCACCGTCGTCAATTACCGAGCTGTGAATGAGGTTGTCACCAAAGGCAACGAAGCTGAGTCTCGTTTCGCTCACCTCGGGCATTATCGGCTCTTCAATGATAGGGGGCTCGTCAATTTCAGGCTCGTTAAGGGGCTCTTCAACCTTTGGAGGCTCTTCTTCCTTATTATTAGTATCGTCAATATCGTCCGGCTGGCATCTCGTCAGGGCAAATAAGACCCCGAACAAAAGTGCCAGTATAAGTATCATAATTATTGCAACAACCGACGGTCTGAGTCGGCGTCTTCTTCTTTTTTGTACCATATTATAGCTCCTTTCTTCAAATACATATGATACAATAACTTGCCCGACTTGTCAATGTTTTTGTTACAACCTTTGTCACAAATTGCTTTCTCGTGTAACAAAACACTCGCTCTTTGTAACAAAAGAGTCTCTAATGTTACAGTTATGTTACAAAATCAAAAAACGCTTGCATTTCAAAAACGGCTGTGTTATTATGATAGTGCCAAAAGAAAAGGCGAAAAATATTTTAGGAGGTTTTCACATTATGAAAACAAGCGCACGCTTTTTAGCAATGCTCCTTGCAGTTCTCATGGTTGCAAGTGCAGCACTTACAGCTTCTGCTTTCACAGACGTTAATTCAAGCGTAGAGCACTCAACAGCAATTGGTGTTCTTTCACAGCTTGGCGTTATCGGTGGTTATGAAGATGGAAGCTTCAAGCCTGAACAGAACGTAACTCGTGCTGAGATGGCAAAACTCGCATACGTACTTTACACAACATTCCAGACAGCTGGCAACAGCGAAACTGCTTTTACAGACGTAGCAGCTGATTTCTGGGGCGCAGGTTACATCAACTGGTGTTCAAACAAGGGCATCATCGGTGGTTACGGCGACGGCAAGTTCGGTCCTAACGACAACGTTACATACGACCAGGCTCTCAAGATGGTTTGTGGCGTTCTCGGTTACACAGAGTGGGATTCAGCTCTCTGGCCCGTTGACGTAAGACAAAAGGCTCTCAGAGACCTTGACCTCGGCGAAAATATGCCTGAGACAGTTAAGGGCGAAGACAAGCTCACAAGAGCACAGGTTGCACAGATCATGTACAACGCTCTTACAGTTGAAATGAACGAGAAGAAGACCATTGACGGTCCTAACATCGGTGGTTTCATTATCCCTGTTGAAGTTCCCAAGACTCTTGCAGTTGATATCTGGAAGTTCAACGAGTGTGTTTACGTTATTGATGATGTAAACGATACTAACGACACAGTTGACGTTACACTTATTTCAGTTAACGGCACAGCAAAGGCTGACCTCGCTGCAGAGGTTGAGTATCCTGCAGAGGGTGACTACGATCTCGAAGAGCTCGGTCTTGAAGCTTTCGACGGCAAGCTTGCTGATATCGAAGGTCTCTACTTCACTCTTATCGCAGAAGATGACGAAATCCTTGCTAAGGCTACTATCAACGGTTCAGTAATTGACAACGTTGAAATCACCTACGCTAAGGATGAGAAGTCTATCACAGTTAACGGTACTAAGTACACAGCTAAGTCAGAAGACATTCCTGCAGGCATCACATTTGGTTCAGATAACAAGATTGCTGCTAACCTCAAGGCTCTCCTTGACAAGGCTTACTTCGCAAGAGTTATCGACTTCGAAGGCGACGGCGAAGATGATGCAGTTATCGTTACAACAAAGACTGCTTATGAAGTAACTTCAATTACAACTAAGTCAAACGTTAAGTATCTCAACTACAAGAAGGTTGACGGTACAGGTACAGGTAGCACACCTCTTGCAGACGTTTCAGTAGCTCTTGAAAAGGGCGACGTATTCGTAGGCGCTAAGATCGGTGTTACTCTCTACGCTGAAAAGGTAGAGGCAGTTGAAACATATCCTACCAAGATTGGTACAAAGACAGTTACTCTTAAGGATGCAGGCACAGTAGATTACAAGGACATCAAGGTTTCTGGTGCACAGGTTATCAATTCTATCAACTCGGATTACCTTGTTGACAAGAAGGTAGAAGCATACTACATCTACAACGGTCAGATCATCAAGACTGACGCTACAGCAAACTCAAACAGCTACAACTTCGTTATCCTCAAGGATATTGAAGCTGATGACGAAGGCTTCGATGAAGCAACTATGGAAGCTGGCACAGCTTACACAGCAACTCTCGTTATCGACGGCGAAGAGAAGAAGGTTTCTCTTGGTTCAGTTAAGGTTAACGGTTCAACTATGACATTGGCTGATGCTGTTACAGCATACGGTCACGATGACACTGGTACAAAGAGACTTTACAAGTACGCTATCGTAGCTGACTACGAAGTAGAAGACGACGTATACGCTCTTGAAATTGCTAAGGATCTTGATGGCGAAGAGAACGATGAGTACAGAGTAGTTCCTGCCGGTGCTAAGATCAAGTACAACGCTACAACAGGTCTTTATACAATCGATGAAGACGGTAACGAAGGTACAACCTCTGACGTTATCACAAAGGTAGTTCTTGA
>JAZNRH010000016.1:0-11851 GCA_045590615.1 Eubacteriales bacterium | reverse complement strand
AAAGATTTTTAGTGATATTCCAACTTCGTTGGAGTGATATTTTTGATAAATCAAAAGTGATATTGAAACCTTCGGTTTCAGTGATATTATATTCGCCTTGTATCTTTAACGCGCGAAGCGCATATCACTGCCGAAGGCAATATCACGCACTTGTGCATAGAACTCGCCGTAGGCGAATATAACTGAAAAAAGCACATCTGTAAACAGATGTGCTTTTTTCTGTATAAAGGCTACGAAAAAGATATTTTTTCGGTTTGCATTAAGGATTCGAACTCACGTAATATCAAACAATAATAGAACTTTTTCGCTTAATTGATTTTTGACTTTATTTCCCTAACTAAAACATGAATTGTTGTACAAGGTATCATTGTTGACGGCTTGGAATTGCAAACTGAAAGATGTGCCTTCAATTTTTGCTCAGCAATTTTTATCGCGATCCCCTCATCACCAAATTTGATTAGCTTGGAATATATATCCTCATCATTTTTTTCATAAGGCTGCTTTGTTTTTTTAACATATGCTTGGGCGAATTTATTACAGCAATCAACTGAATCTCGATATGTAGGCATTGAACCCAAGTAGGCATGAAACCATGCCTCAATACAAGGGTTCGTCCATCCAACATGAATGCCTTTTTCTTCCGCTTCTGATATAATGTTATCAAAATATTCAACTTGGTCTCTATCAAAAACAATCCACGGCTCTCCATATTGTGGGTTTATAGATGCCATATTCAATGCTTCATTGACAAGATTTTTAGTCTCCGTTTTAATAACTTTTATAACCAGTTTTCCTTGCAGTTCTTTAGGAATAGAATCGCGCAATCCATTCATATAGTTTTTTTCTGTTTCTTTAGTATCGGTAACTATAAAATAATATCCTAATTCTGGAATGCGTACCTTTGAACTTTGTTCTCTCCCTTTTCTTTTTCCGTTTCTTTCCGCCTTAGACATGATGTGCCTCCCCAAACATATCGAAGTCTTTTAAGGATGGAATGGCACCATATTTTCCAAGCAAATAATTCTTTTCATAGTTTTCATCTTTCCGGATTTTTGTGCCATCTTCATCTACAAAATCCGCTAAAGAATACAGTGTGGAAATACTTGATTCACTTTTCTCCGCAAACCAAATTTCGTCCCTTCTAAGAAGATTACCATTTAACTGCCATGAATCATGTGAAGTAAAAACTAATTGTGCATGCTTGGGGTTTAGCTCTTGATTTAAGAAAGCAATTATAAATGTTCTTACTAATAAAGGGTGAAGGCGAGCATTTAATTCATCTATGAAAAGCACCCCTCCAGAAGATAGAGCTTCTTGTAACAATGGATAGAGTGCGAACATTTTCAATGTTCCAGCAGATTCATTTTGAAGAGGAATAGATGTTGTTTGATTAGAATCAATCATTTTGTGAATGGCATCAATTTTAATGTGCCCCTCATCGTTGTCGTTGTCATCATCTTCAAAGACCTCAACCTTAAAATCGATAATTGAAGAATCAAAAGCAGAAAAATATTTAACGACATTTTTTCTAACCATTTCGTCATCTACAAAGCCAGGTGGAACAATTCTTGAAAGAACTACGTTTTCCATCGGTTCTCCAAAATCGGCATAATCATTTCTATAAAACCAATCCCGAACAAATTTAAGTTTTGCTACTCTAAGCTTTGCACCTAGAGAAACGACTAATGTTTCTCTATTAAGGGCAATTTTTATATTTTCTTGACTTTTCACAGGAACACCAGACAAGTCAAGTTCTTTGGTGGTTGTATTTCTATAGAAAACTCTGCTATAATCTCCGCGTGTAGATTTGGATTTGTAGTTTAACCATTCTTCGCAAACGCCAGCATGATTTACCGTAAAACCATAGTTGTATGTTTTTTCGGTTTTGTCATCCGGATCTATAAAATAAACCTCGAAAGCTGATTCTGCCGATTTGCTTGTTGAATCAAACAAATATGGAGTGGGCTTTATAAAATCCGACTTTTTACGTTTCTCACTATCTGACCCAAACTTGAAAGAATTAACTACGTAGACAGACATGTACCTAAAAGCATCAATAACATTAGATTTTCCACTCGCATTTGCACCAAAAATTGCAGCAACTGGAAGCACCTTTTCATTGCCTATTTCAACAATATGATTGCTAAATTCTGAAATTTTTGTAGCGGTTAGATCTAGTGTGGAATCATCTCTAAATGATTTGTAATTCTTAAAATTAAATTGAAGTAACATTCTTTTATCCTCCAAATGAATGTGTCTTATATATTATTATACACATTTTTTCAAAAAAATCAACACCTAAATGAGTTTTTTTCTCAAAAACTATATATTTTTTGTTCAATCTAAGGAAAAAAATCCAAACAAAAGAACCAATGCGCAGAATAAATGATTATACCACAAAATCATACTATTTTAAACCATTAACTAAATCGTTAAAGTTTACGTTCTCATTTATGATATAATTTTCAAAAGGAGGATTATATCATGAAATCAAAATTTACTCACGAAGAAAGGCAGGCGATTTTAGATCGCTATATATCAAAATCCGAGCCGCCTACAAGCATTATAAAGTCTATCGGAATTTCAAAAAGTACCTTTTACAAATGGTTGTCGGATTATAGAACGGAGCAAGTGGAAGCGAAAAGAAAAGGCTTAACTTTGCGAAACTTCAACTTGCTTGAAGGCAAAGTCAAACGCTTAGAGGGCATTATCAAAATAATCAAAAAGGTGAATGTGTTGCCTAGCGCCCCTTTACAGCAAAAGCTTTATGTAGCCGAAAAGTTGTCGAGTGAATATAGTGTTCATATGATCTGCGATGCATTAGATATTGCTCCAGGAACTTATTACAACCACATTCTTCGTAACAAAAGAGATAATACTTGGTATGCCAAACGGCGCGAAGCTTTGCGTATGCAAATACAAGAGGTTTTCGATGAAAGCAGTCAAATTTTCGGCGCCAGAAAAATAGCTGCCGTTTTGCGCAACAAAGGTGTTAAGGTAAGCGAGACAATGGTGCGAGAATTAATGAACGATATGGGACTTGTAAGCATTCGACAGGAAGCAAAAAGCTTTATGCTGATGAAATTCAAAGACACAAAAATTATTTGAATCAAGAATTTGATCCTGATGCTCCCAATCAAGTATGGGTAAGTGATGTCACCTATTTTAAATGCAACGGAAAATTGTATTATATTTGTGTTATCATCGACTTGTATGCACGAAAAGTCATTGCTCATAAAGTAGACAAGAAAAACAGCACGCAGCTAATTAAAACAACATTCAAGAAAGCCTATGAAAATCGACAGCCACTATCCTCTTTAATTTTCCATACCGACCGAGGAGCTAACTACTGTTCTAAAACGCTAAATGATTACATAAAAGTATTAGGTATCACTCGTTCTTTTTCACGCCCTTATGTTACTTATGATAATTCCGTTGTTGAGTCTTTCTTCGCTTCTTTAAAGAGAGAAGAATTGTATAGAAAGAAATATCGCACAGAGGGAGAACTGCTCCAATCGATTTATGATTATATGGAATTTTACAACACACGCCGCCCTCGCGCAAGATTCAATACAAGACTCCCGAACAAAAGGGGCGTGAATATTCAGCAATATTTGGAAATCTTGATGACGAGTAATCGGACTACAGGGGTTCGAGAATAAACATTTGATTTGAATTGTATGCGTATTTTTCGTTTTTCGGCTTTGGAGTCCGATTAAAAAATAAAAAATGCGACCTCAAAAAGCCGCATCAAATAAGAACTTGTAAAGAAAACACCATTGTCGTTCGAACTTAGAGGGTTCGGATTTCAATGGTGTATTCAGATGGCTGCGGAACTAGGATTCGAACCCAGACAAACAGAGTCAGAGTCTGTCGTGCTACCTTTACACAATTCCGCAATCTTTAACTGACGGGTAAAAGTATATACTATTATTGGAGAATTGTCAAGATGTTTTTGAAAAAAAGTTTGTTTTATTTAGCTTTTTTGTACTTAATCATTGCAATTATTATTGAAAAGAAGGTAAGAGTGTCTCCGATTGCCGAGCCGAAGGCGTGGCTGTTGAAGTTATATACAAACCAGCAGGGCGAGCCAATCAGAGAAAGCCATCTGATTTTTCTTTCGTCGGTAAGCCAGAAGGCGCTGACGTGGAATAATATTCCAAGCAGCGAGAAAAGCGAAAAGAAATTCTCATAGAATATCACCCCTGCCACTATAAGCAAAACGCTTGAGCCGGTTATGAAGAGAGGAAGTCTTTTCTTTATTGAGGGCTTGTCCTTATTGTTTGCAACAAGCGAGATTACTATTCCAAGCACGTCAAGAACTGCTCCACTGTATGCCGACAGAAGCAGATACTGAAGTATATAGAACACTCTTGACGTAGCATTCATTATTATTATATTTTTTCTCTTTTTTTGCTGATAGCTGAGAGTAAATAAAATAACTGCAATAACACCTATAACGTTTGCTGCGATTTCCATTTTTTCACCTCTGAAAAAGTCTATCATATTTTTGGGTCATTGTCAACTGCGAGGCAATTAAATGATATATTCTGGCAATAATAAAACGAGGTGATTATTTTGATTATAATAAAGGCTGCTGTTACAAGCGTGCTGTCAATGATATTGCTGTTTTTTCTTACTAAGCTGACGGGTGATAAGCAGATTTCGCAAATGTCAATGTTTGATTATATTACGGGAATAACTATTGGCTCGGCAGGCGCAGAAATGGCAATAGGTGGAGACGTTTTTGTTCCTGCCACCGTTGTTACTTTGCTTTACGGAGTAGTGGCATTTCTGATTTCCTGGCTTTGTAATAAATCAATCAAGGTAAGACGCTTTGTAAACGGTGAGCCCAGAATTTTATATATGGACGGGATATTTTATAAAAAGAATATGTCAAAGGTGAGAATGGATATGAGCGAGTTTCTCACACAATGCCGAAACAACGGTTTTTTCTCTCTCAACGATATTTCCTGCGCTATTATGGAGACTAACGGCAAGGTCAGCTTTCTTGAAAAAAAGCCCACAAGCGCCAAGGCAGAATTGGCAGTTAATATTATTAATGACGGAAAGATTCTCAACGAGAATCTCAAGGCGATTGACCGTACAAAACGGTGGGTGATGGGCGAGCTGACGAAAAGGGGAGTCAAGCTCAATGAGGTTCTGCTTGCTACCTTTGAAAAAAACACATTGTATATTTATACTTACGTGGGGTGAAAAACATTTTAGCTCTTGTCTGTTTCAATCGTGAAGAGTAGCTGACAAGCAAAAGAGGCTGTAAAAAACTAAATTAGTTTTTTACAGCCCTGTTTTTTGTAAGGTCATATAACAAGTGTAACGGTTTTTTATAGTCCTATTATAATATTACACCGTCTTTGAATATTGATATATCCTGACAGCCCATTTTTTCGCTGGTAGTTTCCTGACCCTCGGCAGTTTTGATACACAGCTCAAAGAGCTGGTCTGCAGTTGCTTCCATATCAGCACCGTCAACAAGAACGCCTGCATTGAAGTCTGTCCAATGTGGCTTGCGTGTAGCGATGTCCGAGTTGGTCATAACCTTGAGCGTAGGTACGGGTGCTCCGAGAGGAGTACCACGGCCTGTTGTAAACATAATAATATGTGCACCTGCTGCTGTGAGGTTGGTGATTGCAACGATGTCGTTACCGGGGCCGCTTACAAGGTGTAAGCCTGCTGAGCCTTCAGCAACCTCGCCCATTCCCATAACTGCAGTTACGGGAACCTGACCACCCTTCTGTACGCAGCCAAGCGACTTTTCCTCAAGCGTTGTAATTCCACCTGCCTTGTTTCCGGGAGAGGGATTTTCTGCAACGCTTTCACCGTGACTTACAAAATAATCACGGAAATCCTGCACCATTTTAGCTGCACTTTCAAACACTTCCTTTGAAACGCAACGGTCGAAGAGCACCTTTTCGCCACCGAACATTTCGGGGACCTCGGTCATCATAATCGTTGCTCCATGGTCGTAGAAGCGTTCTGCAACCTTACCTACGAGGGGGTTGGCAGTAATTCCACTAAAGCCGTCCGAGCCACCACATTTGAGACCGATTTTCAATTTTGAAATTGGCACGAGTGAGAGCTGTGCTTTGTCGGCATAGGCTCTAAGCTCGGCAAGGAGCTTTTTACCCTCTTCGATTTCGTCAACACAGTCCTGAGTGTTGAGGAACTTTACTCTGTCCTCGTTCCACGAGCCGAGTACTTTTTTTATTTCATCGATATTGCTGTTCTCACATCCGAGTCCGAGCACGAGAACGCCACCTGCGTTGGGGTGGTTGATAAGGCCACAGAGAATTTTTCTCGTCAAATCCTGATCGTCGCCCATCTGTGAACAGCCCCATGTGTGAAGGTAGGTTTTAGAGCCTGTGAGGTAGGCAAGTCTCTTTGCTATACCGTTTACACAGCCGACTGTCGGGATAATCCAGACCTCGTTTCTGATACCAACGCTTCCGTCTTCTCTGGCGTAGCCCAGAAAAGTCTTGTTCTTGGTGGGCGCTGTCGGAACGTAGGGGTGATACTCAGCAACCACGTTTCCCGTGAGGTCGGTTTTCATATTGTGGGTATGTACGTGCTCGCCCTTCTTGATATCGGTTGTTGCATGTCCGATGGGGAAGCCGTATTTTATTACCTTTTCGCCACTTTTAATGTCTTCGAGGGCGTACTTGTGACCACTTTTAAGGTCTACCTCTACGTTATCTCTTTCGTTAATTCGCATATTTCTTTACCTCTTCTGCCATTGCACTCAGGTCTTCACCCCAAAGAGAAGCGTTGGCGAGTATTTCATCAACTGTTGCCGTCTTCATAAATGCAACTACGTCTGCATCGTCGTTGGTCATATCGGTCTTGTAGAATTCAATGAGCTTTGCAAACGAGAACACGAGTGTTTCGGGATACTTGTCAAATCTCTTCTTGTATTCGAGAATTGAAGGAAGCACTCTTACCTTGAACTTGCTTACCGAGTTGAGAGCGATTGAGGAGAGATAGTGCTTGATATAAGGGTTAGCAAAACGCTCCAAAACGCTGTCGGCATAGCTCTTGAGCTCATCCTTGGGAAGGTCGAGAGTGGGGATAATTTCGTCGTAAACACATTTTTTGATATGAGCGTTCATAGTGGGGTCGTCGATACAGCTCTTTACTGTGTCAAGTCCCGAGAGAAGCGCATAGGGAACAAGTGAGGTGTGAGCGCCGTTGAGAATACGAACCTTTCTCGTTCTGTACATTTCAAGCTTATTTGGGGTTATAATAACATTGAGTCCTGCAGACTTGAAGGGGATTTCCTTTTCAATATCGTAGTCTGTCTCAATAACCCAGAGGTGAAAATACTCGGAGGTATTTATCATATTGTCTTCATAGCCGAGCTGTAAATCCTCGCCCTTGGGGTAGCCTGTATTAATTCTGTCAACGAGGGTGTTACAGAAGACGTTTTCCTTTTCAACCCAAGCCTTGAAGTCATCTCCGAGCTTCCAGAGGTCTGCATAGGAGAGAATTGCTTTCTTGAGATTGTCGCCGTTACGGTCGATTAATTCGCAGGGGAGGAATATAAATCCACCGAGTCCCTTTTCAAATCTTCTCTTGAGCAAGAGGGTAACCTTTGCAGGGAAGGTCTTGGGTGGAGTGTCGGTAGGCTTGTCGTCAGCCGAGAACACGATACCTGCCTCTGTTGTATTGGATACGACAAATCTCATATCGGGGTTATCTGCAAGAGCGAGATATGCTTCAAAATCCTCGTAGGGATTTACACATCTCGAAATAACGTCAACAAGTGTTTTGTCAACGCCTTCAATGCCACGGATAACGTGAGTATAAAGGCAGTTTTGTGCTGTGAGCATATCGCACATACCTTGTTCGATGGGCTGCACTACAACAACGCTTGCGTCAAACGAGCCGTTGTCACAAAGCTTTTGTATCATCCAGTCCACGAAGCCTCTGAGGAAGCCTCCTTCACCGAATTGGATTATTCTTTCGGGTCTGATTTTCTTTTCAAAATTCATAATCAAAAAATCCTTTCAAGCAATATTTTGTAAGCATTTACATTTTACACTATAAATCAAAAAAATTCAATACCCTTATAAAAAAATTTTATTGCAAAATGAAAATATGTGTAGTATAATTAAACTCGGGGATTATTTAACCAATATTTAACAAGAATTTCTTGTCAATTTGCTTTAATAAGTGTAAAATGGCGAAGAGAAATATCAAGGAGGTATGAGTATTGATATATCTTGTAGAAGACGACCAGAACATAAGAGAGCTTGTAACCTATGCCCTGAACAACATGGGGCTTGAAGCCGAGAGCTTTGATACTCCGGCAAAATTTTGGGAGCGAATGTCAAAGGAGCGTCCATCGCTCATTCTTTTGGATATAATGCTTCCTGACGAGGACGGCTTGTCCATACTCAAGAAGCTTAAGAAAGCGCCGGTAACTTCGGCAATCCCCATAATTATGCTCAGCGCCAAGAGCTCTGAGATTGATAAGGTAAACGGCTTCGAGTTCGGAGCAGACGATTATATTGCAAAGCCATTTGGCGTTATGGAGCTTGTTGCCAGAGTGAAGGCAAGGCTGAGAGACGGCAGTATGTCTCACAGATTTGAATATAGCCTCGGTCCACTTTACGTGTGTCCCGAGAGAAGAATTGTTACAGTAAACGGAGAGCCCGTCGTGCTCACCTTCAAGGAGTTTGAAATGCTTTGCATGCTCCTTAAAAATATGGGTCTTGTGCTCACGCGTGACCAGCTTCTCAACACGGTTTGGGGATATTCTTTTGACGGAGAGAGCAGAACGGTTGACGTTCATATACGAACTCTGCGCCATAAGCTTGGCGTGGCAGGCGAGCTTATTGAGACGGTGCGTGGTGTCGGATATAAAATCGGTGAATGAATATGAGTAAAAGGAATTCTATTCTTCGGGAAATATCCTTAGTCGCCTTTAAGGTTGCAACGATTACCCTCATTGCATCGGCAATCGGATTTGCCGTTGTGTATTTTATCAAAAATGACGTTGGTTATGCTTTTCTGATTGCAATTTGTACGGGGATTATCTTTTTGGTTTTGCTCTCCCTGATTTTGCCCTTTAAGACGTCGGACAAGATTTCAAAGAGGATTAACTCTTTTTCGTTCGATATTCCATACGGTGATGATTTTTATCTCGAGCTTGAGGAGTTTAAGGCTAAGGCGATTGAACAGAATAAGCTCAATGCCGACAGACTTGAGGAAATGTCACAGCTTCACAAGAAGCAGGACTCTATGAGACGGGATTTTACGGCGAACGTTTCTCACGAATTAAAGACACCGCTTACGAGTATAAGGGGCTATGCCGAGCTGATACGAGACGGTATGGTCAAAAGCGAGGACACCTCACGCTTCGCAGGTAAGATTTATGATGAGGCTCAACGGTTGATTACTCTTGTCGCAGACATTATCAAGCTTTCTCAGCTTGACGGTAACGACGTGAGGGTGACCCTTGAGGATATTGACCTTTACGAGCTGTGCGAGGCTGTATTTTCCCAGCTTGAAAGGGCAGCCGAGGAGCGAGATGTCAGTCTATCTCTTTCGGGCGATCACTCGATTATTACGGGGCCGTTTCAGATTGTAGAGGAAATAATTTTCAATCTCGTTGACAACGCAATTAAATATAATCACGTCGGTGGTCAGGTACTCGTCAAAATCAGGCAGAGAATTGACGGAATTGAGCTCGAGGTTACCGATACGGGTATCGGTATAGCAGAGGAGGATATTCCTCACGTTTTTGAGCGCTTCTGGAGAGCCGATAAGAGTCACTCCAAGGAAATTGGCGGCACGGGACTCGGACTTTCTATTGTCAAGCACGGCGCTATGTTTATGGATGCAAACATTTCCATTAAGAGTGAGCTTGGCAAGGGTACTACTATAAGAATAGTTTTCTGATTTGAAAGGAATATTAAATGGATATATTCTCAATGATTGTTTCAATACTTGGCGGCCTTGCGTTATTCCTCTACGGAATGAATGTAATGTCAAGTGGACTTGAAAAGCTTGCAGGTGGTAAAATCGAGGGAATTTTAGAAAAGCTCACCTCAAACAGATTCAAAGGGCTTTTGCTTGGAGTTATAGTTACAGCTCTTATTCAGTCCTCGTCTGCAATGACCGTAATGCTGGTAGGTCTTGTAAACTCGGGTGTTATGCAGCTTTCTCAGGCTGTCAGCGTAACTATGGGCTCGAATATCGGTACAACCGTTACGTCTTGGGTGCTTTCGCTGACGGGCATTGAGGGAGACAGCTTTTTCCTGACTCTGCTCAAGCCGACAACCTTCTCTCCGATTCTTGCTTTTATCGGTATTCTTATGATAATGGTGTCAAAGAAGCCCAAGCAAAAGGATACGGGAACGATTTTTGTTGGCTTTGCAGTTTTGATGTACGGTATGAGCTTCGTATCGGGTGCAGTTGAACCCCTGGCTGAGTTGGAGGGCTTCACAAGTATTCTTACAGCCTTTTCCAATCCCATCTTAGGTGTTCTTGCAGGTGCAATTTTTACTGCAGTAATTCAGTCCTCGTCTGCGTCGGTCGGTGTTCTTCAGGCACTTTCTATGACGGGTAAAATTACTTACGCTTCGGCTATTCCGATTATTATGGGACAGAATATAGGCACTTGTATAACGGCGATTATTTCTTCAATCGGCGCAAACAAGAATGCTCGCAGAGTTGCCGTAGTGCATTTGCTGTTTAATCTGACGGGTACTATTATTCTTCTTGCAATCTGGTCGATTGTACGTGGATATGTGTTAGAGGAATTTGCAATGGCTACCGTTGAGCCCTTCAGCATCGCCATAATGCATTCGATTTTCAACGTTGCTACTACAGTGCTTCTCTTCCCGTTTGCAAAGCTTCTCGAAAAGGGAGCTTGTATGATTATCAAGGACAGCAGAACTGCCGAGAGCAAGAAGGTTGCATTCCTCGACGAGAGACTTTTCACCGTGCCTTCAATCGCTGTTGCCAAGTCTATGGACGCTGCCAAGTCGATGGCCGGCATTGCAGAGAATTCTGTGATTGATGCACTTAGTCTTATTTCAAAATACGATGTTTCAAAGGCAGACGACGTCGTTGCCTCGGAAAAGGTGCTGGATACCTTTGAGGACAAGCTCGGCACGTATCTCGTTAAGCTTTCAAAATGTCAGCTTACCGATAACGACGCCAGAGACGTTTCTACTCTTCTTCATATTATAACCGATTTCGAAAGAATAGGAGACCATGCCGAAAATTTGGTTGCCGTTTCAAAGGAAATGTCCGATAAAAATATTTCCTTCTCCCACGAGGCGAGAGACGAGCTCAACGTTCTGGCTTCTGCGATCAGTGAAATTCTTTCATCTACCGTCAAGGCATTCAAGGAAGAGGATTTGGTTCTTGCTCAGAAAATTGAGCCTCTTGAACAGGTTATTGATAATCTGATTACCGAAATAAGAACAAGACATATTTCGAGACTTCAAAAGGGCAGCTGTACCATCGAGCTCGGATTTGTGCTCACTGATTTTCTGACCAATTGCGACAGAATTTCCGACCATTGTTCGAATATTGCAGTTGCAATGATTGAGGTTTCCAAGGGTACGTTTGATACTCATAAATATATCAGGAATATTAAGGCTCAGCCAAACTCGGGCTTCAAGGAGCAATGCGAGGAGTGGCAGAAGAGGTTCCAGATAAAGCACGATATATAAAAAAGTGGATGAAGCATTAGTGTTCTTAAGGACAGTAAAATGACAGATTTATTATTATGGTAAATCTGTCATTTTTATTATATTTTGAATTTTAGTATTGCTTTTATTCGAGTTTTAGAATATAATGTTAATTGTAATAGATAAGG
>JAZNRH010000015.1:0-40287 GCA_045590615.1 Eubacteriales bacterium | reverse complement strand
GGATTGTCTTCCTAAGACCGCTTGGGCCTCCGACTTCCTCTGCAACTCTTTCTTCGGGGAAGCTGTGAGCTGAAATAAGTGAATTCTGTACAGGCTTGAGAATTTTGTTTACCAACTTGTAGGTTTCAACAAGGTCGTCATACCAGATATCGTATCTGATTGAGTAGTACTCCTCACCTGCGTAATTTGTCTTGAGGGTTGAAGCATTCTGATATGCAAGCTTGAACATTACGCTTGCTCCGTTTTCAATTGTCTTAAGAATTGAGTTGTTAAAGTCACCTGCAAGGTTAATAGCTGTACCTGCAAAATTCTTATATCCGTGAAGGACAATTCCTACGAAAGGAATTGCTTCACTTGCTACGTAACGGTTACTACTGTCAAGGGGAACGTTCAAAATATCGGTTGCGTAAGCAAGAGAATAAGAGTTACCCTGATTAACCATTACTCTATAGCCCTCAGACTTAACCTGTTCGAGAAGCTCCAGTACTCTTTCCTTAGAGTCTTCACGGTTGAGTGAATCGTCTTTGTTGTGGTCGGAATTAAGGTCTGAACCAAGTGATCCAAGCGAAATAGCGCCTGTATTGAACTTTGCGAAATCGTCCTTAAAGTCATTATAGAATTCTGAAATTCTGTTAGGTGAAATAATGAGCTTGCCATCGTTCATAAATGCCTGATATACAGGATTATATGCACGGTGTACTGCCGAACGGTTATCTACAGTTTTTACAGTATCATTCTTTACGTTGAACTTGTCACCCGAGCCAACCTTATGAATGTAGGTGAAATCGAATTCGGGATAAATCGTTGCTCCCTTCTCTGCAGCAAATTCTGCAAGGTCTTTAAGACCATTCTTTCCACCAAGCACCTTTTCTACCTTAACCTTGGTAGGAGCCTTAGCTTCAATACCACCGTTAGCCCAGCCTGAATACTTGAGCGAAATGTTTGTAATTCCCTCGTTATTAAGGTCTGTAATCATCTGCTTTGCATCTTCGAAGGAAGAAAGCGCCTTCTTAACATTAACGGGTACGCCGAGAACTCTCTCGCTGGTTCCTACCGAACCATATGTCTCGATGTAAAGCTCTGTATCGCTTTCAAACTCGTTCTTTTCAAGCTTACCATTCTTTTCAAGATAATTACGGTAAATATTTGCCATATTAACGTAATTTGCATTTTCTCCGTCAAGCATAAAGTACTTGATACGGTAGTTGCCTGTGTATTTCTTATCGGTTTCAACCGTCCATGTTGCTGTTGTGCCGGATACTGAAATGCCTTCAAGAGGGTAAGTGTCCTTAGGTCTCGGGAATACGTTTACAGAGGTTGAGAAATACTTTGTAAGAATACCACCTGATGAAGTTGTGATTTCTGCAAGTGAATCACCCTCGGTGATTATTGCGAAAAATCCTTCGGGCTCATATTCAATCTTTGTTACAAGGTCTGCTGAGCCGTCTTCGTTTATTACAGTTTCGTTTACTTCGATTGCAGTGTTTTCAACCATACCAAATATGGGGAGAGTCCAGTTTTCCATATTAGCTACAGACTTCTGTGAATAGAAGGAGTAGTCCTCACCGTAAAGACGGTTAGTAATAGTTGTTGCAACGTTTGAAGATGCATCTTCGAATCTTACGAGTGTTCCTGAGCCGTCAGGAAGAACTGCATAGCCCTTTTCTGCCTGTTCGTACGCTCCAAGATAAGGAAGAATCTTAATTGTTGTAAGTGAATACTGCTTTGAGTCGTAACGAATACCTCTTGCAGGAAGTCTTACTTCAAGACCTTCCTCTGTAAGATAGTATTCAAGTGCCATACGGAATACTGCAGGGTTCTTGAGTGAACCTGTATAACCTGTCAGATCGTGGTCATAAAGAACGTCGTCGTAGGTATAATTCGTATAGGTTGTGATGAGCTTTTCGAACATTTTAAGCTCACGCTCTACGCCTGCAACCGTAGGGTCAATAACGTAAACTGCCATCTGTCTTGTGATGGGAAGCGTGTTATAAAGAGTCTGAATTTCGCTCTGTGTAAGTCCAACTGCATTGGGGTCCTTGAGAAGATAATATGACTTGAAACGAGCGTAGTCGCTGGGGTCACAGTTTTCTTCAAGGGGCTTCAATACGTATTCTTCAAATCTTGATTTTTCAATCATCATAGGAAGAGTACGCTTTGTTGTACCCTGACCAATGGTATATTCAACTCTTATACCACCACGGATTTTTGTCATAGAAATCTGACCGAGAAGGGCTGCCATTGCGTATGAGGTCATTGACTTTTCCTCGCCACCATCGCTGTAGTTAACGATAATCTGGCTGAGAAGCTTTTCTCTTTCAGTAGACTTGTTAGCATTTGCTGCTGCGTCGTAAGGGTTGGTTGAAAGATACTGACCTGTTGCAGTGTTAACAACCTGAACCTCACCTGTTTCATATTGATAATAGAGGTCGTAGCCAAAGTCTGAATAAACAAGCTCCATTGTTTCAAGCTTGGCTTCGTTCGAGGAATACTTCTTTGTTTTATAGTCCTCACTGAGAACAGAAGCAGTCTTTTTCTCTTCTTCTTTTTCTTCCTCTTCTTCCTCTTCTTCATCCTCTGATGCTTCTGCCTTGTCGTCAGCAGCTTCAGTTTTTGTTTCCTCTTCGCCAGCTGCGAGAACAGGAAGTGTTACAACCGATGTAAGTACGCTAAGCATCATTATTAATGCAAGCAACATCGCAATGAATTTAATGTTTTTCATTATTTTTCCTCCTGTTCAATTTACATTCTGTACGAAAGCTCGACATAAATATTATAAACGAATGATACAATCTTCGCTACAAGTCCCGAGAAGAGAACTCCAAGGAAGATGATGACTGCCATACCGACAATTGTACATATACACATTATTACGTTTTTGCCGAGTGGGAAGTCGTGAATTACGCCCATTGCAAAGAAGATCAGCATACCTGCCCATACGAATGCAATGCCGTTGATAAGAGTTACGATTGCGCCTTCTTCGAAAAGAAGAACGTTTGAAATTGCAGTTGCCGGAATCATAAGCATTGGGATAGGAAGCATCGCATAACCCGTTGCCATAAATATGTCCTTCATATTTCCTTCACCCTCGAAGAGTGTTGTGAAACACCAGTTTGAAACTGACCAAAGAACGTAAGGCATGATAACGCCGATTGCTTCTGCTACATAGCTGATACCTACTGAATAGGGGTTGAATATGTAGGCTGTACCCGATGACTTGTAGATAAATCCTACAATGGTAATTGCTACTATTGTAAGTGCTGCAGCCATACTGCCTCGTTTTTCGTGCTTCATATCCCAGAAGCCGTCGAACGGGTGGAAGATAATATGGAAGGCATAAAGGAAGGTTTCCTTAAAGCTTCTCTTATCCTTGATTTTCTGACCTGCAACGTTTACCTTATTTGCATACTTGAAGAATTTTCCAACGAGAAGGAAGAAGACTACAATTACGATAGGTACAACAAGAATCCATTTTTCCATCCAATTCTTTCTTATCTGCTTGAATGCATTTGAGTAATCCTCTACTGCGTAAGCATACTTGTACATATCCATTGCTTCTTCGTATTTACCCTGACGATAATAGCTGTCACCGATTCCGATGTATGCCATATCGAAGTTTGAGTTTCTCTGAAGAATTTGTTCCCAATATACAACAGCCTGGTCGTACTTTCTCTCCTCTGTATTCTGGAGAGCTGCTACGAGAAGGTCGCCATACTCGGTTCTCTTGTAAACCGTAATGGTATCCGTTGACTTGTCGAGAATAAGAAGCTCGTCGTCCTTATAGCAAATTGACTGAATGTTTGCTATGTTACCGAGCTGTGAACCCATATCTCCGAATATGTAGAGAAGGTTACCGTCCTGGTCGTAGGTAAATACCTTACTTCTCTTTTCATCGATAATTGACCACATTCCGGCCTCGCCGATTGCAACGTCAATAATCTTCGACGGACCGACAATTTTAACGCCTTCCATTTCCACAGCCATTACCATAACTTCACCCGACGGAGGATAGAAACCGTTACGGTTCATAATATCCTGACCGTTAGGATTAAGCTTTTTGACGGGAGCATAGTCAGCCGACTTGTCCTTGGAATCGATTGCTGCCTGCTGTGACTGTTCATCGATAGTTGAAGTAGTAACGTAGATGAAGCCTGTTTCATCTATCGACATATTATTGTACTCTGTAGGAACGTACTGAGTGCTCTGAGCTCTCTGCGCCTTTGTCTGAAATCTTCTCCAGAAAATATCAAAGGGAGAAGGCGTCGTCTTCTGAGCTCCAAGGAAGCCGAGGAAGGTTCCGTCGGCATTCATTGAAATAACACCGTAAGTTGTAGTCGATGATACAACATATATTCTTCCGGCAGTATCAACCGATATCGCAACGGGAGTATAAATGTGTCCTTCGGGGAATACGTCACTTTCGGGCTCGGCAATAATTCTCTTGAATGAGCCGTCCTCTCTCGAGAATACTACAATTCTGTGGTTCTGAGAGTCAGCAACATAAATTTCAATTTCATTTACGAATACGCCCTCGGGTGCGTTAAGTGTATCATATACACCGTTGTCATTATAGAATGCTGAAATACCATACTGTGTCTTCCAATTATCGTCAACAACGACAACTCTGTTATTCTTTGTATCTGCGATATAAACCCATTCTTTTGAGTCAACAAAGACATCCTTTGCGCTGTTGAGAGGAATCTCTAAGGTCAAATCGTTCGAGTCGATGAGCTTATCAGGCACGTAAGCATCAGGTGAAAGCGCCATTAAACCATCGATATCATAAGTATAGGTTGCATAAGGAACTGCAGCGAAAATGCTTGGTGCAAGCATAACTGCGACAAGGAGGGCTAAAAGAACTATTCTGATTTTTTTCATTTTCTCTCCTCCTTAATCCTTCATACCGGATGATGACATCGTTTCGATGACATTACTCTGTGAAATTACGAATACTGTAATAGGAACTACCATCATTACAACCGTAGATGCCGCACTCGCGCCTGCACGGGCGATACCACCCGTTACAATCTGGCTGATTGCGTAAGGGAAGGTTTTGAGCTGTTCACTGAATACGTAAACCGATGCACCCTGATTCCAAAGACTCTGGAATGAGAAAATGATAAGTGTAAGCCAAGCAGGCTTAACCATCGGCATAACGAGCTGCCAGAGGATTTTCCATTCGGAAGCGCCATCAAGACGCGCTGACTCAAGTACTGAATCGGGAACGGAGGTCTCCATGAACTGCTTCATAAGGTAAAGACCGAGTGAAGAGCCCATTGCCGGAATAATGATTGCAAAGTACGTGTCAACCATACGAAGAGCTGACATCGTAATGAAGTTTGTAATACCTGCAACAGTTGTGTTAAACATAAGTGAATATACGATTATGTTGAAAAGCACTGCTCTTCCGGGGAACTTAATCTTAGCAAGAGAATAAGCTGCAAAGGAAGAAAGCATAACGTTTCCAAATGTACCACAAGCTGAAATGAATACCGTATTGAATATGTATCTTGAGAAAGGAACCCAAGAGGTAGACATCAGCGAGAACAAATCGGAAAAGTTTTTAATCGTTGGGTTAACAACGTAAAGACGTGGGGGGAACATCCATAACTCGTTCAATGGCTTGAGAGCTTGTACGATGGTATAGTACATCGGGAAAAACATAAATATACCGAATACTATAAGTATACCGTTGATACTCAAATCTCCTGCGAAAGAACGGTTAAGAGCATGATTATGTTTTTTAATTCTTAGCTTTGACATACTACTGACCTACCTTCGACAAAAGTTTTTTGATTATCATATTGGAACCAATCATCATAAAGAAAAGAAGTGTTGAAATTGCTGATGCATAACCCATCTCAAAACGCTGTCCACCGTAGTCGTCGAGGTGGTGCATAATAGTGTGAGCGCAGTACTCAGGGCTGGGGAAACCAACCAAAGCTGTAATAATTGCACCAAAACCAAACGATGAAGTAATCGCCATAACGGCACCGAACATCATCTGAGGCTTCATTGACGGAAGAGTGATTGACCAAAGCTCCTGCCATCTGTTCTTGATACCGTCCATTGCGCCTGCTTCATAAAGGCTTCTATCAACAACCTGGAAGCCGGCTATAAAGGAAAGGAAGGATGTACCAAGGCTGGTCCACAATGCAACTACGATAACGAGTGGCATAATGTAAGAAGTATTGGTAAAGAACTGAATCGGTGAGCTGATAAATCCTGTTTCAATAAGGAAGGCGTTAACCAATCCGTATTGGTCACCCGAGAAAAGTGTTGTCCAAATAAGATAAACGTTACCCGAAATACTTGGAGCATAGAATACGAGTGTTACAAGCGATCTCATTTTAGGCGAAAGCTCATTGATAAACCACGCGAACAAAAGAGATAACAAGTAAGAAACGGGACCTGTAATTGATGCGAAAATCAGAGTATTCTTGATTGCGATAAGGAAAATGTCGTCTTCAAGGAAAAGTCTGATATAGTTATCCATGAACACAAAGTCAGGAAACTCAAGCATATTGAAGTTTGTCAAGCTGATAATCAGCGACAGAATAACGGGAAGTATAGTGAACGTAGTGAAAATAAGATAGAAGGGAGCAAGAAGCCCGTAAGCTACTTTGTTCTTCTTTATTTCGTGCCACGTGTACTGAGCCTTGCTCATCTCGTGAGGCAAGAGCTTTTTCTTAGCTTCCACGGTCTTTGATGTAGCCATTATTTTCTCTCCTTTTATAATATTATAGCCATGCCAAGCTTAAGACCTGAACATCTCAAGGGTAGGCAAATCAAATTCTTCACGCTTACGGGTAAGCTCTGCATTGATTGTATCAATATAGCTGAGCATTTCGTCAACGGGATTTGCATCGTCGTTATAAGCTGCGAGGAACGCGAAGTTTACATATCTTGTGATAATGTATCCACCTGGCATTTCGGGAGTAACTGCCAGATTGTCAAACTGCTCTTCAAGAGCTGCAAGAACGTCATCCGACCAAGGCTGGTTTCTGAGTGAGTTGAGGTTCGCAGTAGCGTACTGACCCGATGGACCGAGCAAGATAACAAGCTCGTTACCGTAGGTTGTCTGTGGCTCTTCGCTTACCCACCACTTCATAAATTCCCAGGCTCTTTCTTCGTCACCGATAGCGCCCTTCATCATCATAGTACAAGTGATTGTTGCAACAGAGTTCTTGTTAATCTTTTCAATAACTCTCTTACCGTTCTCATCATAAATGTAGTCGCCGTCCTCATCAACCTTATAGGTTGCAGTTCCGGGAAGAGTTGATATCTTCCAAAGACCACTGATTTCAGGAGCGAAAATTGTAAGCTGGTTATATGACGTGTATGCTGTTACCGCGATAGGCATTTCACCTGAACGGAAACGGTTGGCAAAGTCAAACGTCAATGGGAATGAATACATTGTAAAGTATTCACACACTTCCTTGAAGCAGTCAAGGGCTGTGTTTGAATCAAGGTTAATCTGCATACCGTTGGTAAGATATGCTTCCTCGGGATTTAATCCTGCCTTAACCATTTCATCTGCACTTACTGCAGGCTTGTACATCGGTTCGTCCTTCTGATACATAAGCATCGTCGTACCTGCAAGATTGCTGGGGAAGCCAGCCTGAAGGTTGTTTGACTGAAGAACGGGAAGGATTGCATAAAGGTCATCCCAAGTCTGAGGAATTTCCATCTCAAGCTCTGCGAAGATATCAAGTCTTACAAAGAGCATATTGAAGGTTTCGGTTTCGGGAAGCGCATAAATCTCGTTGTAAAGGGTCAGAGGAATCATTGCTGAATCGTCAAACCATGTCTTTACCTCGTCTATACCTTCCTTATCCGTGATAGGAAGAACTGCGCTTCTGATTGCATAGTTGATACAGGTATCAGACGTATTCTGAATTGATACGTCAGGACCTGTTCCTGCAAGAGTTGCAGGAAGGAGCGAACCTGCCGCAACGAGCTTAAGGTTTACGGGGATACCCGTCTGAGCAGTAAAGTCTGTGAGCATCGAACGAATAATCTGTGCCTGGTCACGACCTGCTGTCATCCAAACCTCAACAGGCTCGTCATTTTCATCGATGACGTCCATAGCACCAAGGTTGTTATAATCGCTGATAAAGCTCATTATGAATGACTTTAACTCATGCTTCAACGAAGCAAAGAAGCCAACACTTGCCTTGGGAGCCTCATTGTCGTCGCTCGACTGAACCTGAACGTAGTCAAGTGAAAGGGGCTGCGAACGGGCGTTCATAATCCAGGTACCAAGCGAACCGATATTATCCTTAAGCGTTGAAAGGTTGGGAGCAACGTCGTCGTTATCTGAGCCCATCATTTCAAGAATAAGAGCAATCTTATCAAGGAGTACTGAGTCTTCACCCTTCTGACCCGTAATCTTTTCGAGTTCGGCAGAAATTCTGTAAAGACGCTCTGACTCAGCCACAAGACCTGTCATAACATCGGGAATAAGTGTTGTGAAGCCGTAGTCACGGTAGATGTCAGGGCTGGGACCCGTAATCATCATTATCTTGAGGTAGTAGTTGTTGATGGTTATCATCGACTCATCCACTTCTCTGAGGATTTCAGCCATATCACCAAGAACTACTTCCATTTTGATTATGTGCTTACCTGCAGTAAGATAGAAATCGTAGGGCTCTCTGGTCATTTTACCGTCTTTGCCTTCAACGTCTCTGCCAAGCAGCTGTGTCTGCCAGCTTGTATCGTAGTTAAAGGTAAGATTGTTTGCTTCGTCAAAAGGAATTTCTCCGTCTATGTATATTCTACGTGAAACGTACATACCGGCGAGAGTGTCCTGCTTGAAACGTGTAGCAATGTGGTAAAGTCCGTCCTCGGGAACATCAACTTCCCACTCAATCCACTGACCGTTACTCTGCCACTTTGTTCCACCCATCGTATTAAGGTAAACCTTCTGAGCATCCTGAGGCTCTGTACTTGCAGAGGTTCTGTCAGATACTGCATATATCGACTTATCTGAAGTACGATATGCGTGCTCTGCCTGAATTTTAATAGGCTCACTGTTTGCAGGGGCTTTATATCCGTTAGCCTGATATTCTGCCTTAACCTCGTCGTAAGAGGGCTGTGCTTCAAATGAATGAACTCTTATCGACTTAATGAGCATTGATTCCTTAATACCATTTATCGTAATTGTGTGAGTGCCTTTGTCAAGATAGTACTTAAGGGGAAGGCTGTAATATCCCGTCGTATCAAAAACGTATCTTGTAGACCAAGAGGGATACTGAACCTTAGTCGGTTTAATTTCGTTATCGTTGATGTCGTGAATAAATCCACGCTCATATCTCTTATCGTATTCATCAACCCACGTTCCTACAAAAGAAACAGACCTTGTCTCCGAGTAAGGATACACACCGTCTACCATTATTGCGCGTTCAATGTTGTTTGCGCTGGCTTCGGGTGACATATAATCAATTTCAAAGCTATAGAAGCCGGGCGTTGAAATTTCAAACTGATATGTAATCTCAGATGAGTTGGTCGTATAAGCAACCTTCTCAACGCCGGACATACCTGCCTTAGCCTCAGCTATGAACTTTTCAACGTGTTCAGCATTATAAATATTATGCTGTTCTGTCTTAGCCTTTAAGTTTTCTGTCATTTTGTCGGTGATTTCATGCTGATCAGTGTAGAGCATTCTGAAATATGCATCCAACTCATCTGCACCGAACAAAAGAGTATTATCTGTTGTCTTGTCGGCAACAATATCCTCATAGGTGATGGTCACGTCATCCGTTCCATCGATAATTCCAGAGTCAAAGTTATCAAGATACTCCTGATAGCTAAGCGCTGAAAGTAAAGCTTTTACCTCTTCAAGCTCCTCTGCAGACGTCTTAAGCGTTGTGCCCGAGGGAAGGGTACCGATAGAAGTACCGTATCCGTCTGCCAAAGCAAGCACACCTGTCTGTGATACAAGCATCACAGTTGCCAAAAGAACTGTAAGGACTTTTGAAAATCGTGATTTTAACATTACTATTCCTCCTGAAGTTTTGGGTTGATATACTCTAACAAGCCCGTAAAAACATTTACGGCATCCGACTCACGCCGATCTTTACAGGTAAAATCCCCTAAAATAGTACTATTTTAAGCACTTTCACAGCAAAAAAGCGAAATAAAATACGTACCTTTCGCCAGGTTGTCCCAGTTTGAGTATTATTACTGAGATAGTATATCATTTTAGCCAAGTTTTGTCAAGTATGCATATATTTTATGTTCTAAATATATATATATTAACAACAACCTTTTTATGAATTTTCGGTAAATTTTGGCTTTTTTTCAAAGTTAAAATTAAAACTTTGAAAAAGTGCACAAAAATCTTGTTAATAATATATCACCGTTTTTTAGTTCGTAAAAAAATCCCCTAAAAATAGGGGATTTTCGACTTTATATATTAGTGATTTTATAATTATTGCATCTTTTCTTTAGATGATATTTTTTTGAGAAAATTTATAATTTGTGTAGTAAAACGACACGGTTTCACCAGCACTGACTCAAAACTTTGTGAAAACGGCAACATAGTTTATGTGCAATGTGCACAAATCGTGGGCAAAATTTTTGTGACATAAGTCATGTGATTTTTTTGTTTTTCTTATCTTAATACTCAAATTATACATAAATTGATAAAAATATTAATAGTTTCGCCATCTTCAGATAATTTTTCCACCAAATACAACTTTTCCCTCTCCGTCGTAAAAAACAGCCGATTGTCCCGAGGGTGTAAGCTTCATCGGCGAAAGCGTTTTTACCCTGGCAACGCCGTTTTCCACCCTTACCTCACACTCTACCAAAGGAGAACGGTAACGTGGTCTGACGTACAGTCTGCCCTCTCTGAATTCAGAGACAGAAACAAAGTTAAGCTCCCCTACCTCAAGCTCATCAGACACATTTTCATTTTCAAAGCCAAGCACAACCTTGTTCTCGTCGGGAACGGTTTTCAAAACAAAAGCAGGCTTGCCAAGGGCAATTCCAAGCCCCTTGCGCTGTCCTACGGTATAAGAGGCATAGCCCTTATGTCTGCCTAACACCTTACCCTCCGAGTTAACAAAGTTACCTTCACAAAAAGCCCTTGCATAAGCCTCACCCGATAAGTGCTCTTTGAGAAAAAGTCTGTAATCATCGTCGGGAATAAAACAGATTTCCTGACTCTCGCTGACCTCGTCAATCAATCCGTTTGATACAACACCGTCAACCACCTCGTCCTTGGTCGTATACTCAAGAGGAGAAATAAATCTCGAAAGAACTTCCTGAGAAAGCTGCCAAAGGAAATAGCTCTGGTCTTTTTTTGTGTCATACGCTTGTGACAGGGTATATCTGTCTTCACTCTTCCCTACTCTCACATAGTGACCCGTCGAAATTTTCTCTATGCCAAGTCTGTTCGCCTCATTCAGCAAAGCGCTGAACTTTATTTTACTGTTACACTCCACACAGGGATTTGGTGTTCTGCCGGAAAGATATTCATTTGCAAAATAGTCCTTGACTTTCTTTTTGAATTCGTCCTGCAAATCAACTATATGAAGCCTTATGCCAAGTCGCTCGGCTGCACGCTGAGCTTCTGAAACGGGAGCTGAAGAATGAAGAACAAGTAAAAGGCCTTCAACCTCAAAACCTCTCTCCTGCAAAACTCTGCACGCCCACGTGCTATCCTTTCCACCTGACATTCCAAGCAAAATCTTTTCCATTCACTTTACCTCTGCATATTTTCGGCTTTCCTCAACAGCTCTCAAATCACAGCGCTCATTGTAAGGGTGTCCGTCATGTCCTTTTATCCATACAAAAGCAACGGTATGTCTTTCAAGCTGAGGTATAAGTCTCTGCCATAAGTCAACGTTCAAGGCAGGCTTTCCGTCCGATTTTTTCCAGCTCTTTTTTTGCCACGACTCAAGCCAGCCCTTATTTATAGCATCTACCACGTACTTTGAATCGGATACAATCTCGACCTCGCAGCTTTCCTTGAGCATTTCAAGAGCAGTCACCACTGCAGTCAACTCCATACGGTTATTCGTAGTCGTTGCTTCGCCACCCGAAATCTGCCTTTCGCTTCCGTTATAGGTTAAAATAGACGACCACCCACCGGGTCCCGGATTGCCACTGCAAGCGCCGTCTGTATATACCGTTACCTTTTTCATATTTCACCTCATCATTCTATCCTTTACATTTTAGCACATATTTATTGATAGGTCAATAAAAAATACAACAAAAAACGTGAGGGTTAACCCTCACATTTTTTCAAAGCTTGTTATGAAGCCGTCAGGAGAAGCCGACGATACGTCTCCACCGATAACCTTGTTTTTGTATATGAGAAGTGTAGCGTAAGCTGTCTCACCTGCATTGGTAACGGGATAGCTATACAGCTCAACCTCCTTGCCACGATACTTACCAAGATTTAAGCCAAGAGTTTTCTGAAGCTCGTTGTACTCCTCGTACACAGCATTGAATTCCTCGGGAATAGTAACCACCCCCGAATAACTCGGCTCTTGTCCAACCTGCCAGCCATAGCTTTCAAGAAAACTTACTCTGTCCTCGTTGGTTTTTACGTTTTTGAAGTCCCCCGTTTTACGCTCGGCTGCTACCTCTACAACCTTGTTCTCGAAGCCCGTTGAAATATTATCGCTCGGAACTAAAGCAACCGTCATAACGACAGCCATTGCACACAGACTCATTACTCCAATATATTTCAGGGTAGATGCTTTGAAAGAAAAAACGAACATAAATGTAACACTCCTTTAGTTTTTCTATGTCACATTTTATGCTCGTTTATTCGTTTTATGACGGCATATTCTTCAAAAGGCTTTCAATTTCAGCATCGGTAAGCTCTCTGACCTCTCCTCTTTCGAGAGAGGTATCAAGCTTGATTTCATCAAACTGCACCCTTTCAAGATAAATTACCTCTTTACCCACAGCCGACAGCATTCTTTTAACCTGATGAAACTTGCCCTCGCAGATTGTTATATATGCTTTCGTCGGTTCATCGCATATTTCAAGCCTTGCAGGGAGAGTCAAATTCTTTTCACCGATATCAACGCCAAGCTTCAGCTTTTCTGCGTCCTCGTTGCACATTGGAATATCGGTTTCGAGATAATACTTTTTATCAACGTGCCTCTTGGGAGAAAGCAAAAAATGAGCAAGCTCTCCGTTGTCGGTAAGAATTACCAGACCGTAGGTGTCCTTGTCAAGTCTGCCCACGGGAAAAATATCGTAATGCTTTACATTTTCGGGCAATAACTCCATTATTGTGGGGTCACGCATATCCTCGGTAGAGCAGATATAACCGTCGGGCTTGTTGAGCATATAATAATGAAATCTTGAATAGCTGAGCTCTTCACCCCTGCAGGAAACCCTTGTTGTGTCGGGCGAAAATTTTTTGCCTATATCCTTTTCCACCCTACCGTCAAGTGTAACGCACCCTTTTTTTATAAGCGAGTGTGCCTCGCTCCTCGTGAGTGCCAGAGCAGAAGCGATATATTTATCAAGCCTTATCATAAATCACCTATATAAGCGTATCAAGGAGAGCATAAAGCTCCTCAAGCTTTTCCGAAAGCTCAACTCTCTCCTTCTCTGCCTCCATCAAAGCAGAATAATCGGTAGCAAGCTCGCCCGACATCTTCTCCTCAATTTCGCTTATTCTCTTTTCCGTTTCTTCAATCTTCTTTTCGGTCTGAGCTATGTCCTTTTCTCTCTTGCGCTCCATCGCCCTGTTCTCGCGTCGCTGAAGGAACTCTGCCTTGTTTGACGAAGTGGTAGCAATACTTGGAGCCCCCTCTCTCACAATGGAAGAAGCAGTGTTCAGATAATATTCGTAGCCGTGCTCGTACATAGTAGCCCCATAATTCTCAAGTCTGAGTATTCTGGTAGCAAGCTTCTTTATAAAATATCTATCGTGAGAAACTGCTATGACTGTTCCCTTGAACGCAAGAATTGCGTCCTCGAGCGTTTCTCTTGATGCTATATCAAGGTGGTTGGTCGGCTCGTCAAGAATAAGCAAATTAACCTTGGACAGCATGAGCTTGGCAAGAGTCAACCTCGCCTTTTCGCCACCACTTAAAACCGACACCTTTTTCATTACGTCGTCCCCACAAAACCTGAAAAGCGCAAGAGCAGAGCGTATTTCTGTCATCGTCATAGACGAATATTCGTTCCACAGCTCGTCAAGAACCGTATTACCGGATGACAGATTCTGATTTTCCTGATCGTAATAACCAAGCTTTACGTTAGTACCAAACTCAAAATCACCACCGACCGGCTCTACGGTAGAGTTAAGTATTTTCAAAAGGGTGGATTTTCCCGTTCCGTTTTTGCCGAGAATGAAAAGTCTGTCACAGCGCTTTACCTCAAAGCTGACGTTTTCAAAAAGACGTTTGGTATCAAATGCCATAGACAGCTCTCTGACCGAAAGCACGTCGTTACCCGAACGGATTGCCTCACCAAACGAAAAGCTTATACCCGAAGGGAGATTTTCAGGCTTGTCAAGCTTGTCCATTCTTTCAATTGCCTTTTCTCTGCTCTCAGCTGCAATTATATTACGTTCTCTGTTCCAGCGTCGTTGCTGTTCGATATATGCTTCAAGACGGGCTATTTCCTTTTGCTGATTTTCATAGTGGCGCTGATATATTTCGCGATCACGCTTTTTCTTTTCGGCAAAAGTAGTATACGAGCCGTTATAAAGAGCTACGTGTGTGTTCTCTACGTCAAGTGTTTTAGTAGTTACTGCATCTAAAAAATATCTGTCGTGAGAAACGACGATAACCGTTGATTTCAAGCCCTTGATATACCCTTCAAGCCATTCAACAGATTCTATGTCAAGGTGGTTAGTCGGCTCGTCAAGGATTAAAATACTGCAATTCTTCAAAATCAAGCCAACGAGCGCAAGTGCTGTCTTTTGGCCACCACTCAATGAGCTGACGGGAAGGTCGAAATATTTTTCACCAAATCCCATTCTTTCAAGCACCGACTTGGTTCTTGCAACGTATTCAAGCCCACCCTCGTTTTTGTACTCCTCGCTGAGTCTTGAAAAAGAAGTCGCAGCGCTTGAAGCCTCTGCCTCGTCGGAGGATTGCATAACCAATTCAAGCTCGTCGAGTCTTTTTTTCATTGCTGCAAGATGAGAAAAGTTGGATAACATTTCCTCGAGTACACTTTTGTCGGAGCTGACCGTCGCATGCTGGTCGAGATAACCTACCGTCTCTCCACCTGCAATAAATACCTCTCCACTGTCCTTTTGCATTTCGCCAACTATTATTTTCATAAGGGTAGACTTGCCTGCACCATTTACGCCGACAACTCCTACCCGATCTCCCTTCTCTATGGAAAACGACACCTTGTCGAGCAAAACGTCTGTACCAAACGAGAGAGATAAATTTTTACAGCTTATACTTATCATAAATACTTTCTACACGCTTTTATAATGGTTTTTTAGTAATCTTGGAATACATTCTCGGATAGGTGTCGGGAGTATGAGCGACCTTTTCGACAATTATCATATAACGCTTTGCGTCTACAAAATCGAGAATTGACGATCTTTCCTCCTCGGTGTACGTGCTTGTATCAAGAGCCGAGAGGTCAAACTTAACCTCTTTTACGCACTTCACCCTACCACCTAATTGTTTAATTCCACGCCTTGCCTCTTCAAGCTCCTCCTCGGCTGATGCAGCCTTCATTGATATAAACGAACCACCAAGCTTTACAAAGGGTAAACAGAGCTCGGAAAGCACGTTTAGTCTTGCAAGAGCCCTTGCTGTAACCACGTCGAATTTTTCACGCAGCGCTCCGTTTTTCGCTCCTATTTCCTCGGCTCTTGCAGCAATCGGATTGGTTCTGACAAGACCGAGCTTTTCGGCAGTTGCAGCAACGTAACGCACCTTCTTCTCGGTAGAATCAATCATAGTAATGTCAATATCGTCTCTGACTATCTTTATAGGAAGCGAGGGAAAGCCTCCACCACAGCCTATATCTGCTACCTTTATCCCCTCTTTTCTGAACTCATCGAGCTCAAGAATAGACAGGGAGTCTGCAAAGTGCTTGAGAGCAATGCCTACAGGAGAAAGAATTGAGGTCACGTTGACCTTCTTGTTTTCCTCTACGAGTATATCTGCAAGCTTGGAAAACTTTTCAAGCTGTTCGTCGTTAAGCTCCGGAATTCCCTTGGTTGACGATAATATTTCTTTTATTTTTTCCATTTTACACCTATTTCATATTGAAGTATATGAGAAGCACCGATATATCGGCAGGACTTATTCCGGAAATTCTCGAAGCCTGACCGATGTTGAGAGGTCTTATTTTGTTCAGCTTCTGATATGCCTCAATGCGTATTCCCTTGATTGTGGAATAGTCAAAGTCCTCAGGAAGCCTTTTGTTTTCCAGCTTCTTAAAGGCTTCTATTTCAAGCTCCTGCTTCTTTATATAGCCACGGTATTTTATCTCGATTTCTGCCCTTCTGAAAATCTCGGGAGAAAGCTCGGGACGGGTTTTGTCAATCGGGCTCAATATGTCGTAATTCAACTCGGGGCGTCTGACTAAATCACCGTAGCGAATACCCGTCGTAACCTCGGCAGAATTGTGCTCTGCCATAAGACGAGACACCTCGGCACTTGGAGCAATAAATGTATTTTCAGCTCTTTCAACCTCTTTATCAATTGCCTCAAATAAAGCGAGCTTTTCCTCGTATCGCTTATCATCAATAAGCCCTGCATATCTGCCATATTCTATCATTCGTCTGTCGGCGTTATCCTGCCTCAAAACGAGTCTGTACTCACATCTTGAGGTCATTATTCTATACGGCTCGTTAGTTCCCTTGGTAACAAGGTCGTCAATCAGCGTGCCTATATAAGACGAGGCTCTCGTTAAAACGAGTGGCTCTCTGCCCTCGATTTTCAGAGCTGCATTTATACCTGCAATCAGTCCTTGCGCAGCTGCCTCTTCATAGCCCGACGTACCGTTGAACTGACCTGCTCCGTAAAGACCCTCAATGTCCTTGAATTCAAGAGTCGGCAAGAGCTGTGTGGGGTCAGCAAGGTCGTATTCTATAGCGTAAGCAGTTCGCATAACCTCTGCTCTTTCAAGCCCCTTAATTGAATGTAAAATTTTCAGCTGAACTTCTTCGGGAAGCGAAGAGCTGAGCCCCTGAACGTATACCTCATCGGTTTCTCTGCCCATTGGCTCAAGGAAAAGCTGATGTCTTTCCTTATCCGAAAAACGCACCACCTTATCCTCGATACTCGGACAGTATCTCGGTCCGACTCCCCTTATATTACCCGAATAAAGAGGCGAACGGTCAAGATTGTTTTTAATAATATTATGAGTGTCCTCATTGGTATAGACAGTATAACAGCAATATTGCTGACGTGATTGAAACTCTTGCTTGTCGGTATGATATGAATAACAATACGGCTTTTCATCGCCGGGCTGAATTTCGCACTTTTCATAGTCTATACTGTTCTTATGAATTCTTGCAGGTGTACCCGTCTTAAAGCGAAGCATTTTCATGCCAAGCTTTTCAAGGGAGCTTGTAAGGAAGGTAGCAGGAAACATATTATCAGGCCCCGACGGAAAGGCAACCTCTCCGACTATTACCCTTGCATTAAGGTAAGTGCCCGTAGAAACGATTACTGCCTTAGCTTGCCATTTTGCTCCGTAGCGAGTGGTTACGCTGAGTCCGTCCTCTTCCTTTTCAACCTCTACGATTTCTGCTTGAATAAGTCTGAGGTTCTCGGTTTCTTCTATCGTCTTTTTCATCAAGGTCTGATAAGCTCTGCGATCTGCCTGCATTCTGAGTGAATGAACTGCAGGACCTTTACCGAGGTTTAACATTCTACTCTGCATACAAACCTTATCGGCAGCTCTTCCCATTTCGCCACCCAGTGCATCTATTTCATAGACGAGATGACCCTTTCCTGTTCCACCGATTGACGGGTTGCAGGGCATATTTCCTACTGCGTCAAGGTTGAGGGTAAACAAGATTGTCGGATGTCCCATTCTTGCCGATGCCAAAGCCGCCTCTATACCTGCATGACCTGCGCCAATAACCACTACGTCGCAAGAGCCGGCGTCATATTTTATCAATTCTTCCATATTTACTTCCCAACACAAAATTTTGAAAAAATTTCGTTTACTACTTTTTCTGCAACGGTTCTCGAATCAATTTCTCCAACCGTATTTACTGCCGACTCAAGCTCCACGAGAGACATATCCTTCATTCCCTCGCTTATGAGTCTTACTGCCTCGTCCAATATCAAAACGCACTTTTTAAGGGTATCAAGCTGGCGCACGTTAGTGATGACCTCACCACTTTGCACCTCGCTTTCACAGGTTACAAAGTTATTAATTATTGCGTTCTTCAATTCGCTCATTCCATCGCCCGTCAGAGACGAAACTCTGAAAGCCTTGCCGAGCGCTTGCTCAATTTTTCGTGCATCTATTACTTCCTCAACGTCTTTTTTAGTGAAAACGGGTATTACCGTCTTATCACCCGACAGTGAGGATAACTGTGCCAATATAGCTTCGTCCGAGCTGTCAAGCTCTCTTGAAGCGTCAAACAACGCCAGGATAAGCTCGGTTTCGGGAGCCGACATTTTCTCCTTGGCAATATCAATTCCCATAGCCTCAATTATATCGTCGGTTTTCTCTCTTATTCCTGCAGTATCAAAAACCCTGAGAGCAATTCCGTCTATTTCTACAACCTGCTCCAAAACGTCTCTCGTCGTACCCGGAATATCGGTAACAATAGCCTTTTTCGACGAAACGAGAGAATTGAAAAAGGAGGATTTTCCAACGTTGGTTTTTCCCACTATAACGGTGTTTATTCCATGGGCTACTGCATGACCGCTTCTGTAGGTATCAATAAGACTCTTGGCCTGCTGTCTTACTGTCTTGATTTTTTCAAACAACTCATCCTCTTCCATATCCTCCAAATCCTCTTCGGGATAATCAATAGATGCGTAAAGAGAGGATATAATCGAAATCAGAGAAGAGGTAATCTCATCCGTCTTGCTTTTCAGTGCTCCGTTGATATGCTTGTTTGAAAGTCTTACTGCCCTTTCGGAGTCGGCTGTGAGCATATTTCCGACAGCCTCTGCCTCACTCAGACCAATTTTATTGTTTATAAAAGCGCGACGTGTAAACTCGCCACCCTCTGCCATTCTCGCGCCCTTTTCCAAAACAGCACTAAGCACCATTGCACTGACGGTATAACCACCGTGACATGAAATCTCAACCATATCCTCACCCGTATAGCTTGACGGAGAGGTATAATAGGTCAGCATTCCACTGTCTATTGTTGATTTTTCATCGTTTATATCACCGTAAATAGCATAACGGGGAGAATAATCCGTTATGCTTTTTTTGAATTTCGGCTTAAATATTTTATCGGCAAGAGCTATAGCGCCGTTGCCTGAAATTCTGATTACTGCAATGCCACCCGTACCTCTCGGGGTAGAGATGGCAGCTATAATATCACTGAGCATATTTGCCTCACAAAAAAAGGTAAATTCAGGGCAAGTGCCTGAATTTACCCTTATTTTAATTAATAAATATCGCTTTCGTCGGGGTCTGCAAGTCCTAAGTCCTCAATGCTCTTTGCCTTAACTACGGGCTGCTTCGAAACGCCCGAGCCGGCATAAGTCAAAGGAATATCAGGGTCAAGTGGAGCTTTTTTCTCCTCCTTGCGTTCAACCTTATTTGCAGGCTTTTGATTTTTGTTCTTAGGAGCTCTCTCCTTTTGAACCTCGGGAGAAACGACAACCTTTCTCTGATCGCCCGAACCGATTGAAAATGTGGTAACACCTTCTACATTCTGAATTTCAGAGTGAATTGCTCTTCTCTCGTATGGGCTCATTGGCTCAAGAACAATATTTCTGCCCTGTCTTTTAGCACGTGCCGCTGTCTTCTGCGCAAGCTTACGAAGCGCATCCTCACGCTTAGCACGATAATTTTCAACATCGACTACGTAGCGTCTGTATCCATCCTTGCCCTTGTTTGCAGCAAGGTTGGTAAGATACTGAAGAGATTCAAGAATTTCGCCGTGATGACCGATTATAAGTCCCATATCGTCACCCGTAACGCTGATTACGACCTCTTTTTCGGAAGTCTGTGTCATATCAACGTTTACGTTTTCAAACTCAAGGTCGGCAAGCACTGTCTTTACAAATGAGAGCGCAAGCTCGTCGGGAGTCTCTTCGATAGTTACCGATATTTCTGCATCCTGTGCGCCTATTCCAAAAAGACCTTTTTTTGCCTCCGATACAATCTCGTAGTTCAACGCATCTTTTTCTATGCCCGTTTGGGCAACTGCTTTTTCAAGCGCCTCTTCTACTGTCTTGGCGCTTACTATGATAACCTTTGACAATTGTTATTCCTCCTGTGATACTTATATTAGTCCAATTACTTCAAGGGAGCTTTTGGGATGATAGAATCACCCTTGGGCTCGTCCTCAGAATCGGACACAATGCTCTTATTCTCTGTCTGTGGAAGCTCCTGAACGTCATCATCGTCATCGAAAATCAAGGATTTTCTTCCCACGTTTTCAGACGCCTTGTAGGGCTTTGCCTTATTCTGTGCTGCATAAGCCTTTTCAGCTTCTTTAAGCTCCTTTTCCGTTAATACAGGAATTGGGAACATCTTGCTGAGAAGGAACTGCTGAATAAATGAAAGAATGCTACGATAGGTCCAGTATAAGCCCATTACTGCAGGCCATCTGAACGAAAGATATGCCGAGAACAAAGGCATCATAATGTTCATAAGCTTCATGCTTGCATTTGCCTCTGCCGTCTCGGGTGACTGATAGGTAAACTTTCTCGTAAGCACCTGTCCAAAATACGCAGAAAGGAAGGTAATAACGGGAATTATGAGAAGCTGGTAGGTTCCGTCAAAAGCATTCCAGGGAGTCATAGAAAGGTCTATAAAACCACCGAACACATTGAAGTTAGGAATTACATATTCCAGAATTTCAGGCTTAGCCTGAGTTACTGCGTCAAAATTTGCTACAATCTCTCTGATTAACGGAATTTCAAACTGAGAAAGCTGAGTTACACTTGCAAAATCCTTTGCAAACGAAGCTGAAATCCCCTCAACTGCAGTCTTGAGCTCCAATATAAGAGCCTCGTCCATACCCGAAATATAGCTGAGAGGTCTCTGGATTACCCAGAAAAGCGCAATAAGAATCGGAAACTGTATAAGAAGGGGCAAACAGCCACCAAATGGGCTAAAACTCTCCTCCTGATAAAGCTTCTGGATTTCCTCCTGCATCTTCATCTGTGTTTCACGGTCATTTCTACCGGCGTACTTTTTACGGATTGCAAGCTCCTTCGGGCGAAGTCTTGCTTGCTTTTGAGAATTTTTCTGTTGCTTTATACCAAGTGGAAAAAGAATAATCTGGATTAAAAGCGAAAAGGCGAACAACGCCATTGCGTATCCACCGAAGTTCTCGCAAATATCATAACACCATTTAAGAAGGAAGCCTAACGCTTTATAAATATAATTCAATTTTTTTCTCCTTTAAGTTTAATCAAGGTACGGGGTCATACCCTCCCTTACAAAAGGGATTACACCTGAGAATTCTCCATATCGTTAAAAACAGTCCTTTTATTGCCCCATGCTTTTCAAAAGCCTGAATTGCGTACTCCGAGCACGTCGGGGTAAATCTGCAACAGGGTGGAAAAAGTGGAGAAATAAATTTTCTGTAAATCCTGATTAAAAAGATAAATACGTGCTTCATATTTCTTCACCGAGAATTCCAAGCTCTTTGAATGCGCGTCTCAAATCGCAGTAAACGTCCTGCATACGCGTCTTTTTAAGAAAGCACTTTCTTCTGGCTACAAAAACGTAGTAATATGGCAAGGAGTTAATATTCAACCCCTCGCGTATAAGAGCCCGATATGCCTCTCGAATTACGCGTCTTGCTCTGTTGCGCTCGACTGCGCCACCGAGCTTTTTACTCGCTGTAATTCCTATTTCAGCTTTTTTCAAATTATTGTTGCGCCTGAGGTAGACGACAACCGTACTTTGCGCAGAGCTTTTCGAACGGTACATTCTCGAAAACGTCGAATTGCTCTTGATCGTAAAAATTTTTTCCATAAACTTCAAGCTCCTACAAAAAAGGAAAACCCCCGAACTGAGCCAGTCCGCATACTAAAATAATATATGGGATAGGTCATCCACGGCGGTTTATCAAATTACACTTCGTGTATCCTTTTTCTACAAAGCTTAGTATGTGAGGCGTGCTCTTCCCTTTGCTCTGCGTCTCTTGAGAACCTTTCTTCCGTTAGCTGTCTTCATTCTCTTACGAAATCCGTGCTCCATCTTTCTCTGTCTCTTTTTAGGCTGGTATGTTCTTTTCATATCTACACCTCCTTTTATTCTATCACGGCAGGCGTTCCTGCTCTGTCAATTTTTTCGTCGCATATCATTATACAGATTTTTGAGCGAATTGTCAATAGTTTTTTGATTTTTTCTTAGATTATTTGTTTTTCTCAAAATCAGTGACGCCGAATGACTCGGCGTCACTGCATTCTTATTTACTCTTCTACAGGAGCTTCCTCTGTGGGTTCTTGAAGCTCTTCTGTTGGTTCAACAGTCTCAGCACCCTCGGGAAGAATTCCCTCTTCAGTTACTAACTCATCGGGTGTTACGGGATTGAGAAGCGCTGCTTCTTCCTCTCTTCTCTTCTTTTCGTCCTTAGTGATAATCGTATTATCGATTTCCGTTATAGCACCCGGACGTGTTCCTGCAAAGCCTGCAAACGTTCCGTCAAGGCTCATCTGAAGCTGAATGTAAGGCTCGATATAATCCTCTTCGGAAACTGCCGGATAAAGACCAAGAACGTCCTCGTCTCTGCCAAGCTTAATATTGATTTCATCAAAGATATCGTCAACCGTAAGCTCGCCATCCTCATTTGCATCTATGAGCTTATCCTTGGGATAGCCTTTCATAAGATCGGGGAGATACTCTGCAACTACCTTGTTGATTTCATCGAATGCCTTAACGTCAGCCTCTTCAAGAGTATGAGTAAAGCCGATAAATGCGCTTGACTTGATGTTTCTGTTCTTTGCAATAGCATTTGCCTGATAATCAGCGCCAAGTTCCTCAGGAACGTAACCAATCAATGAGTTTCCAAAGGTCTCGAAGCCGATGTTGTAATCATTGGTAAGCTTTGTAACTGTTTCGCCATCGTCGTTAAGCTCGTAGTGAACGTCCTCTACACCAAAGGTGATGAGGTTGCGAAGCTCCTCGTTGGTACAGAAACCACAGATAAGCTCAACTGCACGGGCAGGATATTTGCATGACGAGCTTACAACGAAGGTTGAACCAAAGAGGTCCTCTGTTGTAACTCTTGGATAAGTGTAGGTTGCGTAGGTGTAAAGCTCTGCTCTGTCGCCAAGCTGTGCCTTGACCTCATCTACAGTGCCCTTGAATACGCCAAGTGCAAAATTAGTAGTCTTGGGGTCTGCTCCCTCGGGTGCAAAGTAATCTAACGAACGGAACTTGAACATCTTTCTGAAATGGAAATATGCTGTACCGTGTGTCATAGCATCAGCCATACCTGCGTGGAGAGTATACTGAATTTCATTAGAGGTTGTTGCGTTAGCTTCAACGTTCTTTGTACCGTAAGCAGCGTACTGCATATCGTCGTTATAGAAGTCGAAGTTCTGGATTACCTCGGGTGGAGCAAAGAAGGGAACTACTCCTCTTTCCTCGGCATTAATCTTTTCAAGCCATGCGTCGATGGTGTTAAGGTTAAGTGCCGGAACCTCTGACATCGGGAACTCATACTTTTCTACAAGCTCGGTGTTAAATGCATAGTAATAACCCGTCTTATTCGCTCCCATAAGTCTATTAGTGGGAACACCGTAGTATGTACCGTTAACCTTGGCAACACTGACAATCATAGGATTAACGAACTTTGTAATAAGGTTATATGAACCTGTAAGAGCGCTTGAGATATCTGCAAGCTGTTCTCTTTCAATAAGGTCTAAATAATACTGATAGTCGTTAACAAGGAAGAGGTCAAGCTGAACGTCGTCCTTCATTGCGATATCAATGCCCTCAGCGCCTTCGGCAGAAAGCTCTGCTTCTCTTGCCTCAGCCCACTTTTCGTATTCTCTCTGAGCTCTCTTCTTTTCCTTCTGCTCTTCAAGCGAAAGCTTCTTTGCAGCTTCTCTTGCAGCCTTTGCAGCAGCAGAGGCAGCCTTTTCAGCAAGCTCGTTACGCTCTGTCTGTTCCTGAATAGAAACAAAAGCATTCTCTATAGTCTCGCCGTACTCGTCCTCGGTAAAGAAGTTAAGCTCTACTGTTGTCTTATACTTGTCCTCGGTTATTCTGTTGAGCTTGGCTTCAACCAGATCAATAGCCTCGTCGGTAGTACCTTCCCCCTTGATTCCGTAAATAGTAAGTGTGATTTCGGGAATAGTACTTGTTTCTTCTTCATAACCCGTATCAATGTCCGAGCACGAAGTCAAAAAGATTGAAAGAAGCATAGATGCAAGAAGCAAATAGCTTATTATCTTGTTTTTCATTGAAAACCTCCTAATTTGAATACAAAGCATAACTAACTTATTATAAACAAAACTATTGTACACCATTGTTTTAATTATGTCAAGTGAGAAAATGCCCAATTAATCTATGAATATTTTATATAATATCACAAAAAACGCAATATTTACAGTCCATTAATAATTTCCTTGAGCGCCTCACCTGCCTGATTTGCAGCAATTGAAGCAAAATTATCGTAGCTCATGCCACCGTTATTGTCTGCAAAATCCGAGATGCTTCTTATAACGAGAAAGGGAACGTCGTTGAGTATACAGGTCTGGGAAACGGCAGCGCCTTCCATTTCAACGCACGAACCGTTCAGATCGTCTCTTAAATGACGACTCAGATCATCGTCCTCTACAAAGCAGTCGCCACTAAGGATTTTTCCCGTTACAAAGCTTTTCAGCCTTCCGTCGTCAAGCATTCTTTTACAGCCCTTCTCGGCAAGAGCAACAAGCTCCTCAGAGCACTTGAAAACCGACGTCCTGAGATTGTTTTCTTCTTCAAGCAGTTCGATTGGGTGAAAGTCGTGATAGGTAGTTTCCTTGGCAATTACCATATCAAGCACCGACAGACTCCTGTCAAGACCACCTGCGACGCCAACGTTAATAATCGCATCGGGGGAATAACGTGAAATAAGTCGCTGAGTAGATACTGCGCTGTTGACCTTACCTATTCCCGAAATGCAGGCAACCAGCCTTTTTCCGTTATAATCAGCCTCGTATATACGGTGCTTTTCATCGGTAAGCTGTGCGTTGAAATTATTTCGGATATAGGCAATTTCCTTGTCCATTGCACATATAATTCCTATAGTTTTCATTTTCTCTCCTTAGTCAAGATAATCGCGAAGCTTCTTTGAACGACTTGGGTGGCGAAGCTTTCTGAGAGCCTTTGCCTCAATTTGTCTTATTCGCTCTCGTGTTATATTGAATTCTTTTCCTACCTCTTCAAGCGTTCTCGTTCTTCCGTCCTCAAGACCGAATCTGAGCTTAAGCACGTTCTTTTCACGGGTAGTGAGAGTGTTGAGCACCTCTTCAAGCTGTTCCTTGAGCAAGGTATAGCTGACTGCGTCGGCAGGTGCAGGAGCTTCATCGTCGGGAATAAAGTCACCGAGATGGCTGTCCTCCTCCTCGCCAATCGGGGTTTCAAGAGATACGGGTTCTTGCGCAACCTTTAATATATCACGAACCTTGTCAATAGGCATATTAATAAGCTCTGATATTTCCTCGGGAGACGCATCGTGTCCCTTTTCCTGCAAAATCTGTCTTGATGCCCTTTGCACCTTATGAATTGTCTCTACCATATGTACGGGTATTCTGATTGTTCTCGCCTGATCTGCAATAGCTCTCGTAATTGCCTGTCTTATCCACCAGGTTGCGTAGGTAGAAAACTTATATCCCTTAGTATAATCAAATTTCTCAACTGCCTTCATAAGTCCGAGATTTCCTTCTTGAATTAAGTCAAGAAAATACATTCCTCTGCCCATATATCTTTTTGCAATGCTTACCACAAGACGAAGGTTTGCTTCGACAAGAATATTCTTTGCCTCCTCGTCGCCTTCAAGCATCTTCCTCGAAAGCTCAATCTCCTTCTCGGTTTCAAGAAGAGGCACTTTGCCGATTTCCTTGAGATACATTCTCACGTGGTCCTCAATTGCAAGTCCCTCGCTGGCTAAAGCGTTTTCCATCTCCTCGGGAGTCTCAAGTGTTTCAACCTCTTCAATATCGTCAAAATCTTCAAGGTCAGGATAGACGTCTACTATCTCTATTCCCATAGACTCCATTATTTCATAAATCTTGTCCATCGTCTCGGGGTCGATTTCTATGCTATCCAAAGCCTCCATTATTTCAAGAGGGGTAACACTTCCCCTGTTCTTTACCTTGTTTATGAAGGCGATAACCTCGGGCTTCATATCCTTTGTGTGTTCTTGTACTGTTGCGTCTGTGTCTTTCTCCAAATTGTTGTTCATAGCTGTTTGCGCTGTCCCTTTCTTTGTGTCCCTTGTGTGTTTTATCTAAAGCCTTTGAATTTTGATATTCTTGTCGGATGACGAAGCTTTCTGAGAGCCTTTGCCTCAATTTGTCTTATTCGCTCTCGTGTTATATTGAACGCCTTTCCCACCTCTTCAAGTGTTCTCGGCACCCCGTCATCAAGTCCAAATCTCATTCTAATAACGTTTTCTTCTCTTTCGGTGAGAGTCTTGAGCACCTCGCCAATTTGCTCACGAAGCATCGTTTTTCCGACTATTTCATCGGGCTCGGGGGAAGCTTCATCGGCAATAAATTCACCTATACTGCTCTCCTCGTCCTCTCCTACGGGGCTGTCAATTGAAATCGGCTCCTGAGCTATTTGCATTATCTCGCGCACCTTTTCGGGGGACATTCCCGAAAGCTCTGAAATCTCCTCAACCGTCGCATCTCTTCCCTTTTCCTGAAGAATCTGACGTGAACACCTTTGTATACGGTGCATAGTTTCAACCATGTGCACGGGGATTCTGATTGTCCTTGACTGGTCTGCAAGAGCTCTCGTAATTGCCTGTCTTATCCACCATGTAGCATAGGTAGAAAACTTGTAGCCCTTGGTATGATCAAATTTTTCAACTGCTTTAATCAAGCCCGAATTTCCCTCTTGAATAAGGTCAAGAAGTCCCATCCCACGTCCTATGTATCTTTTTGCAATACTTACAACAAGACGCAGGTTTGCCTCGACAAGCTTATTTCTTGCCTCTATATTTCCTTCGGAAATTTTCTTTGCAAGCTCTATTTCCTCATCTGCTGTCAGAAGCTCTATTCTTCCAATATCTTTGAGGTACATCTTGACGTGGTCCTCAATCGGCAAAGCTTCTGCAGAAAGAATTAAATCGACGTCCTCAGCAGCATCAAATTCTTCATTTTCACCTTCAAAATCGTCGAAGTCGGGCAGGTCATCAGGCATATCGGGAACTGTGACCTCTATTCCCATTTCCTCAAGCTTGGCGTAAAGCTTATCGGGTTCATCGTCGCTCAGAGCGTTAGCCTCTATCGCCTCCAATATTTCGTCGCTGTCAAGAGTGCCCTTCTTTTTTGCCTTTGCAATCAGTTCGTTGATGTCATTTTTTCTTTCCGGAACATCTGATATATAGTTTTCCATAATCCTTTTCCTTTCAACGCAACTTATTTTTTTATGTTCTTTAGTTCTTCTATCCTTTTGAAGAAGGAATCGTCCGAGCCATCGTCATTCTTCCTTCTGTCAGCCTCTTTTTTAAGGCTTTGGGCAAGCTCAAAAGCCACCTCCTCGCTATTGTTACTAAGCTGTCTGCGCCTTATGCCCATCTGTGTAATTCTTCCCATTTCTTCGGGAGTAAATCCCTCTCCAAGCGTGACCGAGCCGTTCTGAGCCGAGCCAATGCTTTTCTCAAGCTCACGCCATACCCTTTTTGAAAATTCACATTGAAAAATCTCCTCTGAAATCAGCTCCCTCAAAGAATCTGAAGACAGAAGCTCGGGGCGAATTATCAATAATCCGAGCAGATTTTCCTCTTTTTTGACGGTGGAAAGGTTTTTCGCACTTTCGATATTTATTCTATCGCCGTAACCAATACTCTTATTTATATCATCCTTAACGGCGTCTCTTTCGGCTTTTCTACGGAATTTTGCCTGACGGTTTTTAATTTCGGTCCTCAGAATATCTGCCGAAATACCCGTATCTGCGCTTATTCTCTGTATAAATATTTCCCGTTCTATCTCGCTGTATACCCCTGCAAGCATCTGACAGCATTCGTCTATATACGAAAGCTTTTGCTCGGGGATTGAAAGACTGTATTTTGAAGCAATATTCTTTAACGTGTAATCAATATGTCCGTCCGAGCCCTTGAGAAGCTTTTCAAAGGAGCTTTTACCGTACTTTTTTATATATTCATCGGGGTCCTTTGCTCCGTCAACCGAAACGACCTTCACCGAAACTCCAACCTCGCCAAGCATATCTATTGCCCTCTTGGAAGCCCTTTGCCCTGCTTCATCGGAATCGTAACAAAGATATACCGTAGAAGCGTATCTTGCAATAATACGAGTCTGCTCCGAAGTGAGCGCTGTGCCAAGCGTTGCCACGGCATTGACAAAGCCTGCCTGCTGAAGCGCCACGACGTCCATATATCCCTCGCACAAAATCAGCGAAGAATCGGTGTTGTTTTTTGCGTGGTTAAGAGCATAAAGATTTCGGCTTTTTTTGAAAACGGGTGTATCCGATGAGTTCAGATATTTTGGCTTCTCATCACCGATTATTCTGCCACCAAAAGCAATTACGTTTCCGGACAAGTCAAATATCGGGAAAATAATTCTGTTTCTGAAATAGTCAAACAGTCTGCCCGTCTTTTGCGATACGCCTGCAAGAAATCCGTTCTTGATTTCTTCTTTTTCAAAGCCCTTTGACATAAGATATCCCGTAAGCGAATCCCACGAGCTGTCTGCATAGCCGATTCCAAAGCGCTTGATTGTCTGTGGAGTCAAGCCACGGTTGGTAATATATCTCAGTGCCTCTGCGTTTTCAGGAGCAATAAGGCTGTCGTAAAAGAACCTTGCAGCAAGCTTGTTCATTTCGTAGTAGCGTTCCTTATTGGCTCTGCGCTGAACACTTTGAGGGTCCTCGGGAATAGTGAGTCCTGCCCTTTGGGCAAGATGCTCTACAGCCGTAATGTAATCGACATTTTCCATCTTCATCATAAAGGTGATTACGTCTCCACCTGCTCCACAACCAAAACAATAAAAATTCTCGTTTGCAGAAAAGACGGTAAAGGAGGGCGTTCGCTCGCTATGGAACGGACAACAGCCCACAAGGTTTGAGCCGGCTCTTTTAAGGGGTACGTACTGAGAAATAACATCCTCAATATTACACCTTGCCTTAAGCTCGTATAAAAATTCCTGTGGTAAAGCCAACTCAACACCTCCCTTTTATATCAATATACGCAAAAAAATGATATTTTCCTCTTTTTATTTTCAAAGTAAATTAAAATATTTTCTGTCAAGGCTCCTGAGCTGTACAGCCTCGAATATATGCTCTCTTTCAACTGTATCGGAAAGAGCCATGTCTGCAATAGTTCTCGAAACTCTCACAATTCTGTCGTATCCTCTTGCCGACAGCGCAAGCTTTTCAAACGAAAGTCTGAGGATTGCCTCAGCGTCCTGTGAGAAATTGCAATTTTCTTTTTTATATGCGTGGTAAAGGTCGTTCTCCAAGCCGAGCTTTTTAATTCTATTCACCGAGAACTCCCTCGCTCTATTTATTCTCGCCCTGACCTCTGCCGAGCTTTCTGCCTTTGAGGACGAGTCCATTTCGTCATACTTCACGGCAGGAACTTCAATCTGAATATCTATTCTGTCAAGCAACGGACCTGAAATTTTATCTATATATTTCTTGACTGCACTCTGCAGGCAGGTACATTCCTTCTGGTCGCTTCCAAAATATCCACAAGGACAAGGATTCATTGCGCAAACGAGCATAAATTCACTCGGAAAGCACATTTTATAATTTGCTCTTGATACGATAATCGAACCGTCCTCTATTGGCTGCCTCAACGACTCGAGAGTTTTTTTGTTGAACTCAGGTAGCTCATCTAAGAAAAGAACTCCGTTGTGTGCAAGCGATACCTCTCCGGGCTGTGGATTTATTCCTCCTCCCACAATTCCAACGTGTGAAATCGTATGATGAGGTGAACGGAACGGTCTTGAATTAACGACGGGACGCTCACTTGAAAGAGTACCCATAACCGAATGTATCTTGGTCGCTTCGATTATCTCGGAATATGACATATCGGGAAGAATTCCCACGAGAGCCTTTGCAAGCATACTCTTTCCCGAACCGGGAGGTCCTATAAGGAGCACGTTATGTCCACCCACAACAGCAATCTCCATTGCTCTCTTCGCCTTTTCCTGACCCTTTATATCGGAAAAGTCTACAATTGGCTTATTTATCGCAGAAATGAGTGAATCGTCATATACGACGGGAACTATCTGTTCCTCGCCTCTCAGATGAGAAATCAACTGCTTTATATTTTTAACTCCATAAATCTCAACGTCCTTGACAATTGAAGCTTCAGCAACGTTTTGGTAAGGCAAAAATATGCGTTTCTTACCGGCAGCCTTTGCCGTCAGACACATAGGAAGCGCACCCGATACCTCCCTCAGCTCTCCGGCAAGAGAAAGCTCACCGATAAACGTTGCGTCATCGGTAAAAATATTTTCGAGTACGCTGTGCTTGAGCATACACACAAGGATAGCTAAATCATAATAAGAACCGATTTTCTTTTTATCTGCAGGAGCAAGATTTATCGTCGTGCGCCCCTTGATAAAGGGAAGCTGATTATTGGTCGTAACCGAACGTATTCTGTCGGTTGCCTCCTTTACCGAGGTGTCGGGCATACCTATAACGGAAATATCGGGCAAGCCTTTTTCTACGTTGCATTCAACACTTACCTCAAAACCGTCTATACCCCATACGGCAACCGTATATACTGTATTTACCATCATTGCACCTCCAATAAACAGATATTCATTATATTATACAACAAAAATTATAATTTTGCAATAAAAAAATCCCGATTTCTCGGGATTTTTTTGCGTTTTTATTATTCGTTTGTATCAGTATTTGTTGCTTTGAAGCTGTCTGTTATCTTGACCTCTTCACCAGCCTTACTTTCGCCAAGCTTGTTGTTGATTTGAATTACGTTCTTAACAAGAAGAATAAACATCATCATAAGCTCAAACGAAATTCTCAAGGCAATCGGTCCTAAAATCATAAGAAGTATGCCGTAGCCACCGTACCAGACAACCTGTGTATCACCATAGAAGTTGTAATACGAAGTTACTGAGAAGAGCATGAAAAATCCGATTACTACGCAAGCTACTGTTAAAATAACATACAAAAAGCGTACAATTTTCTCTATCAAAAGAGATTTGAAATTGAAAACGTCATGACAAAATGCAAGTGCCTTGGGTAAGCTTGCCCTCTTGCTTTCGGGAATAACCTTAACGTAGAGAAGAACTGTGGCTACTATCGTAGCAATCACTCCGAGCACTGTCATAATTGAAAATGAATTAAATCCTGTCATAATAAACCTCCAAAGTTACTTAAATATCATCACCAACTATTACTGCGCTTTCTTACTTGTAAGTGCCTTGATTACAAAGAGCGTTGCAACAACAAGTACTGCGCCGATTGCCAAGGTAATCCAAGCATTCTTAACAAAGCCTGCGATAAGGTAGCAAACGAACGAAATAGCTGCTACTGTTATAGCATAAGGAAGCTGTGTTGAAACGTGGCTTACGTGGTCGCACTGAGCACCTGCAGACGACATAATAGTAGTATCCGAAATAGGTGAGCAATGGTCACCACATACTGCACCTGCAAGACAAGCCGACATACCAATTGTAAGAAGCGCCGAGCCCTCAGGGAAGATAACTGTAACAATCGGAATAAGGATACCGAACGTTCCCCATGAAGTACCTGTTGCAAATGCAAGGATACAAGCAACGATGAATATTACTGCAGGAAGGAATGCGTTGAGTGCCTCTGCGTTTGAAGCCATAAGGTCGCCAACGTAGTACTTTGTACCAAGGATGCTTGTCATATTCTTCAATGCCGTAGCAAAGGTGAGAATAAGAATTGCCGGAACCATTGCGTTAAAGCCCTTGGGAACGCAATCCATTGCACCCTTGAGGTCAATAATTCTTCTGCAAATGAGGTAGATGATTGTAAATACGAGAGCGATAAGACCACCCCAAGGAAGACCTACAGTTGCATCTGTATTACCAAATGCGCCTGTAATACTACCTGCACAATCTGTACCACCCCAGATGTCAACTCCAAAGAAGCCACCAACGTAAAGAAGTGCTAAAATGCACACGATGATAAGAACTACAATTGGAAGAAGAAGGTCGATTACTCTACCCTTTTCGCTGCTCTCCTCTTCCTCAACTGCTACAAGGCTTTCAAGCTCAGCCTTTGCATTGAGCTCTGCCTTCTTCATAGGACCAAAATCAAATGCCATAATCGAAATAGCAATAATGAATACAAATGTAAGTATTGAATAGAAGTTGTAAGGAATAGCCGAGATGAAGAGCTTGAGTCCCTCTCCCTCGGGAGCGTAGCTTGAAACTGCTGCTGCCCAAGAAGAAACAGGGGCAATCATACATACGGGCGCTGCAGTAGCGTCGATGAGATATGCAAGCTTTGTTCTCGAAATGTTAGCCTTATCTGTTACGGGACGCATTACAGAACCAACTGTGAGACAGTTGAAGTAGTCGTCAATGAAGATAAGAACGCCAAGCACAAAGGTTGCAAGAGATGCACCAAGCTTTGTCTTAACGTGCTTCTTAGCCCAATTACCGAATGCTCTTGAACCACCTGTACGGTTAATCAAAGCAACTATAACACCAAGCTCAACAAGGAATATGAAAATTCCCGCCGTGCCCGAAGCTGCGCCGATAAGTCCGTCGTTGATTATTTTGTCTACAGTGCCTGCAAACGAGAAGTTGGAGGCAAGAATACCCGCAACTGTAATACCGATAAAGAGCGAGCTGTAAACCTCCTTTGTAATAAGAGCAAGTGCGATAGCAATGAACGCAGGAACAAGAGCCCACCACGTACCGGTTACAACGCCTGCGCCACCACAGGTATCACATTCAACACCTGCTTCTGCGCAATCAGGACAGTCAACAGTACCCATAGCGCCACCCGTTGTATAAGCAACAACCATAAGAGCTATGATGACAACTGCCGCAATTGCAAGAACGATTTTGTTTGTCTTCTGTGCCATGATTTTTCTCCTTTTTATTAAAAAAATGGTTATGGGCACTATCACCCATAACCAGAATAGGTATACAGAAAAGATAGCACTCCACAATAGCTGTGACAGTCGGTTGCATATTTTACAACCAACCAACCCATAAAACCAAAGGAAGCCTTATGGATTTCGGCGACAATTCCTTTCACCCTCAGGCTCCTTTGCCGTTGTGAAGGCTACTCATAATTATCGCGCCTCTATCTGAGTTCGTCATACTACGACTAAATACTACCATCTCATCCTTATTTTGTCAAGACTTTTTTAACATTATGTTAAAATTTGTCGAATGAAATTAAAATTACATGAGTGGCGCAATGGCTTTCAAGAGTGCCCCCAACGCCTTTATATGCAGTTTTTCCTTTTTTATGGTTTCGGGGGTCACTCTGACACACTTATCAAGAGTGTAGTGAAAATCCTTCTCGATTTCAGCTATGGGAGAAGAATACGCAAAATAGGTAGCACACTCAAAATGATGATACAGACTTCTGTAATCGAGATTAATTGTTCCGACCACAGCCTCTCTTGAATCAGCGACAAACACCTTGGAATGAACAAAGCCCACACTGTACTCATAGAGCTTTACTCCCGATGAAATCAAAGCCTTGTAATGTGTTTTTGCAAGCGCCCACGCTCCCTTTTTATCGGGAATACCCGGTAATATTATCGATACGTCTACCCCTCTTTCGGAAGCAAACCTGAGAGCCGTTTCCATCTCATTGTCAATTATAAGATAAGGGGACATAATGTAAACGTGGTCGGTTGCACGATTGAGTATATCCATATAAACTCGCTCACCCGTTTTATACTCGTCGGTCGGACAATCAGAAAACGGAAGTACAAAACCATCATTTTTCGAAGGAGGTGAATAGATGTAGGGCTCATATTCGAGCTTTTTCTCCTCCAAATTCCACATATCAAGAAACATAAGAGTAAAGCTTTCTACTGCATCACCTTTCAGCATCACAGCGCTATCCTTCCAATGTCCGAACCTTTCTTTCTCGTTTATATACTCGTCGGCAAGATTAATTCCACCACAAAAAGCGAATTCGCCATCTATTACAGCTATCTTTCTATGGTCACGGTAATTGTAATGAGTAGATAAAAATGGTGTTAACGGTGCAAAAACCCTGCAGCGTATACCGAGCTTCTTCAGCTTTTTGGGATAATTCTGAGAGAGTGTGGTAAATTCACAGGTACCGTCGTATATTACTCTGACCTCTACCCCCTCTTTTACCTTGCGCGACAAAACGTCGAGCACCTCCCCCCACATTTTGCCCTCGCTTATTATAAAATATTCCAGAAATATAAACTTTTTTGCCCCCTCAAGAGCCTTGAGAAGAGCCTCAAATTTTGCTTCGCCCGAAGGAAAATATTCGACCTCGGTTGCATCATATACCGGATAACAACCCGTTTTTGAAATATATTCTGCAAGCTTTGCGATACCATTATCCTTTTTCCTAAGCTTATTAAGAGTCAAGGTGTTTTGAGCTACGCGCTTTTTGTTGCCTTCGGTTATCATCTGCGCCCTTTTTTTCAAGGCTCTGTGTCCTATGTCACTCTTGGTATAAGCAAAAAGCAACGAGCCAAAAACAGGCGCCACCATTATAAGCACCAACCAGGTTATTTTAGCCTGTGGATTCATCGGACAGTTGACAACGTAAATAACTACAACAGCCGTGAGAACAGTAGTACCACCCCAGATTTGCGGCAAAAAGCTTTCAAGCTGGTAAAATGCAAAAAACAATAGTGCGATATGAAATAAAAAAAGCATTAAAACTATTCCGAGTCGGCTGAAAATAAGCCTTATCAGCTTGGTTTTGCCTTTTTTGAATATGCCCTTTGACATCATCAGCTCTCCTTTCGATAATATAATAGTTCATTTTTTCCACAAAGTCAATAAATTAAACGGTTGAATTTTGTTAATAATATTTATGGATTTTTTAACCAATATGTGCTATCATATATATTGGAGAAAATTTTGAAATATGGAGATAGAAAAATGCGTAAAACCAAAATAATCTGTACGATTGGTCCGTCCTGCTCTGACGAGGCCACGCTCACAAAAATGTGCAAAAACGGAATGAACGTTGCAAGACTCAACTTTTCCCACGGAACACACGAGGACCACAGGGAGAAGTTTAATTTAATAAAATCCGTGCGCGATAAGCTTGGGCTTCCCATTGCAATAATGCTTGACACAAAGGGTCCTGAATACAGAATCAAAACCTTTGAAAACAAAAAGGTGAGTGTCAAAGAAGGGGAAAAATTTATTTTCACAACCGAAGATATTATCGGAAACGAGGAACGCGTATCCGTAAACTACGAGCATCTGACCGAAGACCTCACAATCGGCGATACAATCCTCGTAAATAACGGTCTTGTTCGCTTTACGGTTGACGCCATTGAAGGCAACAACGTTATATGTACAGTCACAGCCGGTGGCGAGATGTCGGACAGAAAGAGTATGAACTTTCCCAACAAAACTCTCAAGCACGACTACCTCAGCGAACACGACAAGCTGGATTTGCTTTTTGGAATTGAAAACGACATTGATTTCGTTGCAGCGTCCTTCGTTTCAACCAAAAAGGATATATCCGATATAAGAGAATTCCTCAATGACAACGGTGGAAAGAACATTGACATTATTGCAAAAATCGAAAATCGGGCAGGAGTTGACAACATTGACGAAATCTGCGAGGTAGCCGACGGAATTATGGTTGCCCGTGGAGACCTTGGAGTTGAAATCCCCTTCGTCGAAGTGCCTGCCGTTCAAAAAAGGCTCATTCAAAGATGCCGATTACTCGGAAAACGAGTTATTACAGCAACCGAAATGCTTGAGTCTATGATTCATAACGTCCGTCCTACAAGAGCTGAAATCTCAGACGTTGCAAATGCAGTATACGACGGCTCGTCTGCAATAATGCTGTCGGGAGAAACGGCTGCAGGAAAATATCCTGCCGAAGCTGTGAAAATAATGGCTGAAATTGCCGAATACACTGAAAGCCAAATTGATTACAGCAAATGGTTCAAGACAACAGAGTACACCATCAAAAACAACCTTGACGCAATATCTCACTCGGTATGCGCAATGGCAATTGACGTTCACGCAAAATGCATCGTGGTAAACTCCCTTTCCGGCAGAACAGCGAGAATGGTAAGCCGTTTCAGATGTCCTGCCGACATTATAGGTATGACAACCAACAAAAAGGCTTGGCGTCAACTAAATATGAGTTGGGGTGTTACACCTGCAATGAGCGAAGAGTACACCTCGATTGATATCGTTTTCTATCAAGCACTCAATAATGCAAAAAAGCTCTTCTCTCTGAAATCAGGAGATAACGTCGTTATGACGGGTGGTCAGATTAACGGATTGCCGGGAAACACTAATATGATAAAGGTTGAATCGGTAAAATAGAGACTATAATAGAGTAATAAGTGGCTTTTGAATACCAAAGTCTGAAAAAATTATGGAAGGAACGCAAAGTGTTCCTTCCATTTCTCTCTACCTTTTTGGTGCTTAATTAAATTTTTTGTTTTTAAGTGATTCGAGAATTATCTTTGCTGTGCTGGTATTGGTTGCAAGAGGTATTCTCTGAACGTCGCAAAGTCTGAGCAAAGCCGAAACGTCCGGCTCATGGGGCTGAGCTGTAAGAGGGTCTCTGAGGAAGATAACCAAATCAAGATTACCGTCGGCGAGCATTGCACCGATTTGCTGGTCGCCACCGAGTGGTCCACTCTTCATTCTATGTATGGCAAGGCTCGTCTCTCCCATTATAAGAGTTCCCGTCGTGCCCGTAGCATAAAGCTCGTGCTCTGCCAAAACGTCCTTGTAAGCTATTGCAAGCTCAATTATTTCATTCTTCTTTTTATCGTGTGCAATTAATGCTATCTTCATTATTACTCTCCTTAAAGCATTGTTTTCTACATTATACAATAAAACCAAGGTCGTAAGACCTTGTAAGGCGTTAGCCGTTGCCTTGTCGCAACAAGGCAGTTTTAATGATAAAATGTTCTCAAAGTTAAAGACGTATGTCTTTAATAGCAAAGCTTTGCTTTGCCGATGGCTTCCACGCCATCGCTTTGAGGTTATTATACCACAAAAAAACAGCCGTGTAAATACTAATTAAAAATGTTATGTAAATTTTACCTATCCCCTATATAAATCAAAAGCAGACACGTTCGTGTCTGCTTTTGATTTGGAACTTAGGTAATCTGTATAATTCGGCAAATGCAGAAACACAGAAAACTTTGTCTTCTAAAAAGAGTACACTTGAGCAGAGAGAACAATACAAACAAAAAATGCGTATGTCAACAAGCATAACAGACCTTATTGATAACGCATCTATAAGTTATGACGCACCCGACCACAAAAATCACAAACTGTTTCCTAATGGTTTTAAGAACTATCAAGGAAGAGTATGTATTGATGAGACAATATTTAGATATATTGTTAGAGTTGGCAAAGCGAAAAACGGTATGATATTCTATGACATAAATTTAGAGGTTGACGTCAGAGTCCCTCGTGCGAAACGCACTTCTCTCATAAAATCGTCAACCTCTAATAACAGTATATCCAATTCTCCCGAAAAAGTCAAGGAAAAATTTTCCGATAGAGACTCCGATGAATATTCTCGCATCCAAGAAATGCAAATACAACTCAACAACACAAGAGATTCAATAAAAGAAATTGAGTCAAGTGACGAGTTTAAGTTGCAGATGGAGAAATTGAGCAAAGGCATTGGTACTGATGACGTTGACAAATCCATAGCAGAGTATAAAAAATGGGGCGAAGAATCGGGATATACTGAGCTTGTTGAGAAGAAAAAATCCTTGCAAGATGAACTTGATAATCTTCGTAAGCAATATAGCGAAAATATTACCAATCAAGCAATTCAAAAAGAGAAGGAGGCTATTGCTAAATCAGGATTAAGCGAATCTGATTATTTCAGAAAATTAGCCGAAAAAGAATTTGGATATACTCCTTATTTCTATGATGCAGGGTATATTGTTCCTAATGGCAAAATGCTGAACTTTAGCGGAGAAAAAGGACGGCATTATGGTAGCAGAGGGCAAGACCACAGAGCAATCGGTGTTGTTTATGCAAACGTTGAAGGAAGTCAAGCAAGGCTTAAATTTATGGGAGAAGGTAATGTTCGTATTATGCCCGAATCTCCTGGACTTGACATCTCGTCTTCTGTAGAGCCTACAACAGAGCAATATTCTACAATCCGTAAATTTGTAAGAGAATATGCAAAAGAAGAATATTTCAATATTGACCTTACAGATGCAAACGGAAATGTTGTAGGGAATTACGAATATGAGGGTAAAGTTACTCCTGACCGTGTAATAAACGATATTAAGTATTTCTTTGTGAATGGAACTACAAGGGAACAATCGTCTATATCCAAATTCCTATATTCCGACAGGGATTATTCCTACGACGAACTTGTGAGTAAACCTGACATGACAGTAACGGTATTAGGTCAAACACCTCCACAGTCACGCAAAGATATCATTGATAAAGCAAGGAAAAATGTTATTGAAGTTGGCAAAAAGAATAATGACGGCAGTACTTCTGTGTATATAGAAGATATTAAAAACGATGTAATTGTTACAAGAGATACTATACAGCATTCCCTTGACAGAAGAATAAAAGTTAATGGTCTTGTAGTCTTAAAAATTGGTGAGATATTAAAAAATTCCATCAAAATCAATAATATGTTGCCAAGAGAAGACAATATAGAAGAAAGTTATATTTTGCTTGGTGCCGCCAAAGATAGCAATAATAACTATTATGTAACTTTTGTTGTAAATTCTTATTCTAATACTGTAGCATCAATCGATGTCGTGTATTCTGCGAACGCAAAAAAAGAATCAGCCGGGATTAACTCCCCGAGGCTTTCTACGGCCTCTACTGATTCTGTTATTAGTATAGCAGAATTGTTAGAAAAAGTCAACTCTTATTTCCCTGATATTTTACCGGAAGATGTTTTAAGACATTTCGGACGCGCAGAAAGACCTGAAGGTGTTCTTGGAAAGAGCGCTTTATACTCCGACCGAGAAGAATCCATCTCTACCGAAGAACTGTACGACCTTGTGGGCGAGAACGAGAGACTCAAAAAGAGAGTGGAGATTCTCACGGCAGATATCGAGAGATGGAAGGACCGTCTCAAGATGGAAGGCAAGGTAACCAACGGACAGTATTTTAGAACAAGCACGTTGGAAAACATTGCCGGGCATATTCGCAAGAAATACAACAGTAACATTGACAAGGCACGTCTGACCGATATGCTCCGAGAGATTACACAGACTATTCACAGCCTTTACTCATTGGGTATCACTTCCGACCAATTGTTGAATGAGCATCTGCTCCCTGTAGCATATGCAATTACCGAGGAGATTGAAACCAAGGATATCGTCAACGAGGAAGCGAACAGCATCCTTAAGGCTATTCGTGACGAGAAAATCGTAGTTGGTGAGCATCAGATATCGGAACTCAAGAGCATATACGATACTCGTTGGAACAGAGCATTCTTTGGTAAGATAGGAGGGTTAGTAATGGCAATAGCAGGAAGAGTGCTTATGATTCCCAAAGGGAATTATGATGCGAATACTGAATACGAAATGCTTGATATAGTTACCGAGAACGGTATGGCGTATATAGCACGACGTAAAGTACAAGGTGTTGCTCCTTCGCAGGACAACGGAGATAATTGGCAGGTGCTTGTTGACATATCGGATATAATCAGTAACGCGCAGAACGGTTAATCTAAAAGTTAAAGTTTAATGTCCAAAACATTGAGCTTTTATCGTTTTTTTACTACACCAAATTTTACACCAAATTTGCAAAATACACCCAAATTTACACCCAAAAAACTGCAGTTTTTTGTAATTATTTGTATGTTTCTGCACAATCAAAAGGCAAAGAA
>JAZNRH010000014.1:0-17076 GCA_045590615.1 Eubacteriales bacterium | reverse complement strand
GAAGCGCGTCGCTGTACTTATGTACAGCAGTCGCGAAGTTCGTGCAAAACATAAAACAATATAATTAATGTGAAAAAATTGATTTTTCAATTTTTTACCTTATAAAACGTTTGCTTTTTTAATAAGCATAAGAAGTTTTATCTTTAATTTTAGTAATATGTAACTAAAATTAAACAAGTTATGCTTTTCGGGTGTCCACAGGGTGATTTTTGCTAAAAAGCACCCTCTGGTTTTATGTGGTCTAACCTTTTTTTACATCCCCTTTTTGTTAGGGGATAGGAAAAAGGGTTGAAAAGCTACGCTTTTCTTCATTACCCTTTTTATTCGGGTTTACCGAGAAGCTTGAACATATTTTTCTTATAAACTTCAACACCGGGCTGATTGAAGGGGTTGACACCGAGAATATAACCCGATAAAGCACAGGCAAGCTCAAAGAAATAAACCGTATATCCAAAGTTTTCCTCATCCATCTTGTCAAGCTCAAGAACAACGTTTGGAACCCCACCCGAAACGTGAGCGTCGAGTGTGCCCAGAAGAGCCTGCTTGTTTACGTAGTGGAAATCCTTGTCTGCGAGGAAGTTGAGGTTATCTATATTCGAAGCATCGTATGGTACTTTCACCTCATTGTTGGAGTTGAGTACGTCGATAACCGTTTCGAAAATAATTCTTCTGCCATCCTGAAGGTATTGACCCATACTGTGCAGGTCGGTTGAATAGATTACGGAAGCAGGGAAGAGTCCCTTCTTGTCCTTGCCCTCACTCTCGCCAAAGAGCTGCTTGAGCCATTCGTTCATATACATAAACGAGGGCTTGTAGGAAACGAAAAGCTCAATTTCGTATCCCTTTCTGAGAAGGAGATTTCTGATAGCCGCGTATCTGTAGCATTCATTTGCTTCAATGTCGGGAGTAGCAAAGTCGTTCATAGCCTTCTTTGCACCGAGCATCATCTTGTCGATATCACAGCCTGCTACTGCAATGGGAAGAAGTCCAACTGCCGAGAGAACGCTGTATCTGCCACCGATATCGTCGGGAACAACGAAGGTTTCGTAGCCCTTTTCGATAGCGAAATGCTTGAGCTTACCAACAACGTCTTTTTTATCGGTAGTAACGAAAATTCTTTCCTTTGCACCTGCCTCTCCGTACTTCTTTTCAAGAAGCTCACGGAAAACTCTGAAGGCAACTGCCGGCTCTGTAGTAGAGCCTGATTTTGAAATTACGTTGATACATACATCCTTGCCTTCACAGATTTCGAGAAGGTCGTGGAGTGCATCAGGGTCAATGGTGTTACCTGCAAAATAAACGTCGGGAGTAGCTTTTTTCTTAGCATTATAGCTTGAGCCCTTAACGAACTCTATTGCAGCTCTTGCTCCAAGATACGAGCCACCAATTCCGATTGCAATGAAAACGTCACAGCTATCCTGAATTTTTTTTGCTGCCTTTTTAATTCTGTCAAATTCGTCCTTGTCGTAATCGACGGGGAGAGAGAGCCAGCCAATCGGCTTTTCGGCAGGGTCGCCCTTTTGAACGAGCGTTTCGTGAGCAGCCTTAACGCTTGATGCAATCAGCTCGTATTCGTGTTGAGCTATAAACGAGTCAAGATAGTCGGTTTTAAGTTTAATTGCCATATAGTTACCTCTTATAAATTAAAAATTTTTTCAAGCCACATAATAGAGAAGCCCAGCCACCTCGTGTTGTACTTTTCAATTTCGGCAATCGAAACCTTCGATCTTACCTCTCGTGTTGCGATTGACATTCCGTGATGACCGTATGGGAAGACGTGAAGTTCAAACGGAATTTTGTTATCGGCAAGCGCAGTAGCTAAAAGGGTAGAGCTATGAACAGGTACAGCCTCATCCTCCGAAGTATGTGTCATAAAGATAGGTGGAGTATCGCTTGTTACTTGCTTTTCGAGCGAATAGTATTCGAGTCTTTCCGGAGTAGAGTATGAGCCAAGAAGATTATCAAACGAGCCCCTGTGAGCCTTTTCTCCCGAAGTGATAACGGGGTAGCCGAGAACGACTGCGTCAGGCTTGTTGTAGCCTTCCTTGCAGCCAAGCGCCTTTACTACCTTTTCGTCATTCCAGAGAATGCCCGAGCAGGCTGCAAGGTGTCCACCTGCAGAAAAGCCCGAAACTGCAATCTGGTTGGGATTTACGTTCCAACGCTCTGCGTTATCTCTGATAATACAAATAGATTTCGCAACCTCATAGTGAGGCTTTGAATACTCATTTTCAATATCGTAAAGCTCTTCTGTCAATGATTTTACCGAGTAATACAAAACAGCCGTATTGTAGCCTTCAGCCATAAAGGAACGTGCTATAGGCTCGGCCTCTCTTGCCGAGCAGTAACGGTATCCACCACCCGGACAGATGAGCATAAACGGACGTGTTGCTGTGAAATATTCGGGACTATCGTTGCAAAGGAATACATCGAGGTAAACGTCCTTGTTGTCTTCATAAATATAAATTTTCTCATTTATCATAATTTTATACCCTATACATTAAATCTGTGTAGTCGGGGAAGGGATAAGCATCCTTTGGAAGCATTGCCTCAATAGTGTCACAATGCTTTCGCAGATGATTCATTGCAGGGATTACGCTGTCCTTGCAGAAATATGCCTTCTCAACTACGTCGTTGATTTTTGATGCCTTTTCGTGTGATGATTTCAATGCCTCAAGTGCATTGTATATTTCTTCAAGGTGCTTGCAAATAGAAGTGAGTCTCTTTTTTGACGACGGCATTTTGCCACCGTTTTCTTCACTTGCTTTTATGCTTGCACCAAGCTTGCCACAGTATTGCTCAATAGATGGAATAATTGACTTTTCGGCCATTGTCTGCATTGTCAACGATTCGATATTGATAACCTTGGAATACATTTCAAGGTTGATTTCGTATCTTGATTCAATTTCTGTTTTTGAAAGAATGTTGTGCTTTGAAAGAAGCTCGACGTTTTCAGCACGCTTGAGTGCCTGAATTGCGTCAACCGTAGTCGGCATATCAATCAGCCCACGCCTCTTTGCTTCGGCACGCCACTCTTCAGAGTAGTTGTTACCGTTGTAAAGAATTCTCTTGTGCTTTGAGATAATCTCTTTGATTATAGCATTGATTTCGGTATTCTTGTCGCCCTTGCACGCATCGAGTCTGTCTGCAATAATCGAAAGCTCCTCAGCCATAAGAGCGTTAATTACAAAGGAGGGGCGAGAAATTGATGAGGATGAGCCACACATTCTGAACTCAAACTTGTTACCCGTAAACGCACAGGGTGAGGTACGGTTTCTGTCGGTGGTGTCTTTCTTGAAGGAAGGCACGGAAGAAACGCCAAGAGCCATATTTGAGGCGTTCTTTTCGTTGAAATTATGGGAATTTTCAATAGCCTCATAGATTTCGCAAAGCTCATCGCCAAGGAAAATTGATATAACCGTCGGAGGCGCTTCGTCGCCACCGAGACGCACGTCGTTGCTTGCACCTGAGCAAGAGAAACGCAGAAGGTCCTGATATTTGTCAACACCCGAAATCATTGCAGCCATGAACAAGAGGAAGGTCTTGTTTTCAGCAGGGTGCTTACCGGGTGAAAAAAGATTGATACCGGTATCGGTAGAAAGCGACCAGTTTACGTGCTTGCCCGAGCCGGAAACACCCCTGAAGGGTTTTTCGTGAAGCAGGCAGGCGAGTCCTTTTTTCTTGGCAACTGTACGCATAGACTCCATCGTTATCTGGTTTTGGTCACAAGCAATGTTTGCAGTATCATAAATACACGCAAGCTCGTGCTGAGCAGGAGCGACCTCGTTGTGCTTTGTCTTAGCAGAAACGCCAAGACTCCACAGCTCACGGTCGAGCTCGTGCATATAATCAGAAATTCTCAGTCTGAGTCTGCCATAGTAGTGGTCGTCCATCTCCTGACCTTTGGGAGGAGGAGAACCGAAAAGAGTTCTACCACACAGGAGAAGGTCAAGTCTTTTTTCATAAAGCTCACGGTCAATCAGGAAATACTCCTGCTCAGGACCTACGGTTGTAATCACCTTAGTAGCCGTAGTGTCACCGAGATGTCTGAGCACTCTGAGCGCGTGAGTATTGATTGCTTCCATAGAGCGAAGCAGAGGAGTTTTTTTATCAAGCGCTTCGCCGGTATACGAGCAGAACACCGTTGGAATGTATAAGGTTTTGTCCTTTACGTAGGCAGGAGAGGTGCAGTCCCACGCAGTATAGCCTCTCGCCTCAAAGGTAGCCCTGAGACCACCCGAGGGGAAAGAGGAAGCGTCGGATTCGCCCTTTATAAGCTCCTTGCCCGAGAATTCCATAATAGCACTGCCTTCTTTGTCAAAGCTGAGAAAGGCGTCGTGCTTTTCGGCAGTCATTTCGTTGAGTGGCTGAAACCAATGGGTAAAATGAGTTGCCCCCTTTGAGAGAGCCCAATTTTTCATACCCTCAGCAACTTCGTTTGCAGTAACGCTGTCAAGAGGCGCACCGTTATTAATCATTTCCTTCAGCTTTTTATAAGCCTCAGGAGAGAGATATTCTTTCATAGCCTTGTCGTTGAAGCACGACTCAGCGTAAATATCGGTTATGTACATAACTCCTCCAAGAGATTACTTATCAGTCCTTGTTCGACTCCAGATATTTGCTCATAAGAGCAATAGTTCTGAGGTTCTGAACCTCGTCGTCGGGCACGGTAATTCCATAGTTATCTTCAATGGTCATAAGAAGCTCAACTACGTCGAGCGAATCAGCACCAAGATCGTCGATGATGTCTGTATCGGGCGTAATTTCGCTGGGGTTAACCTTTAATTGCTTTGCAATAATTTCAATAATTTCTTCGATCATTTTCAGTAATTCCTTTCGTATGTAAATATTGACATTATATTTTACACTTTTTTTATGTATTTGTCAAGCAAATGTTAATTTTTTTATTCGACTTGATTTACTGTTGACTACTTAAGATTTTTTATGTAAAATATAAGCATAGTGAAAAGGAGACCGATATGAAAAGATTAATTTCGTTAATACTTGCGCTGTCAGTAGCGCTTTCAAATACAGCTTTAGCAACAGGATTTTCAATCGACACCAAGCTGTCACACGGCTTGACCCTGATAGAAAGCACCACCACCTTGCCCGATGGCAAGGACAGTCACACCTTCGTTTTCGAGTATACTCCGGGTCTTTCGTCAATGCCTGTCGTCGCATGGGGCAAGAGTCAGAAGTCACGTAAAACGTTGATGAGCATAATGGAGTCTTACGGGGACAACGTAGTTGCGGGACTCAATGCCGATTTCTTTAGCTTCTATACGGGTATACCACTTGGTTGTGTAGTGAGTGAAGGCAGATTTCTTTCCTCATCGGTTAATAATAATGCGCTTCTGGTACATAAGGACGGCACGCTTGAAATAGGAACTCCCGACATCACGTCGAGCTTCACCTACGGCGAGGACACCTTTGATTTTTACTATAACAAGTACCCACAGGTTTATTCACTTTACATAATGGACAGCACTTATTCAGACTCAACGGCTTCTACCTTTGACAGTCTTGAAATTCTGCTTGAGCCCGAGGGGGAGCTTCTTCTCAACTCGAGCGTGGAATGTAGGGTGGCAGAGCTTCGATTTGACGTTATGGACAGTGAAATTCCCGAGGGAAAGCTCGTATTGAACGTTCCCAATTCCCACAAGAGCTTCGAAAAGCTTTCTCAAATGCAGGAAGGGGAGACCCTTACCATAAACGTCACGAGTTCCGAGCCCTGGTCACAAGCCGAGTACGTAATCGGTGGTGGTGATATTATAGTAAAGGACTTCACCTTCCAGCCGGAAACGGTGAACGAGTATGCCGACAGGGTGAGAAATGCAAGGAGTGCTGTCGGAATCAGAGTCGATGGCACGGGTATTTTCTTTGCTGTCAACGGTAAAAAAGAGGGATACAGCTCCGGTATGACTCTCGAGGAGCTTGCAAATGAGCTCATTGCAATGGGAGCAGAGACGGTACTCAATTTTGACGGTGGAGGCTCAACCACAGTTGGTGTAAAGTACCTTGGAGCCGACGAAGCAGAGGTGGTAAATTACGGCTCTGACGGATATCCGAGAAGAATATCAAACGCAGTTTTGTTTCTTAACGTTGGTCAGCCCGATGGCATTGTAACCAGCGTTACGCTATTTCCAAGCTTTTATTTTGTACTCCCCAATACCTTCCTTGAAGCTAATCAGACCTTTTTTGATTCATCTATGACAGTCGTAGAGGATGTGGAAATCGAATCCAGCGATTATTATCCCTTGAGCGAGGGTGTTGGAATTTCCGACAATAAAATGTTTGTCACCGAGGACGGTGATTTTGAAAGAATTATTGGCGCACGTTATATCGTCGACGGAAAAGAAATCACCGATTATAAGAGCTTTTACGTACCCGAATCGCTTGACTTTTTTGAAATCAAGGCAGAGTCACAGGTGCTTGGAACAGGTGAGTCCACTATAGTCAGCGTAGACGCATTTTATTCGGGCTTTAGCGTTGAAAACTCTTTGCAGTCATTTAGCTGGCGCTTTGAGGAGAACAACGTGGAAGAGCTTGGAGAGGGAGTCCTTGCTGAAAACGATATTGCAAGACTCAACGCTGATGGAACGTTAAGTGTTGTTACCGAAGAGCTGTTCACAGCTACAACCTTGTACGCTTCCTTTGGCGAGACAGAGCATAGTATTAATATTTACGTTGGTATGCCCGATATCGTTCTTGATGATTTCGAGCCCATCGTAGCTGAAGCTCCTACAGAAGAAACTCCTACAGAGGAATCAGCTACAGAGGAAACTTCTACAGAGGAAACTCCTACAGAGGAAACTCCTACAGAGGAAACAGCTACAGAGGAAACACCTACAGAGGAAACTCCTGTTGATGAAATAACCACCGAAGAAACAACCGACACTCAACAGCCTGATGCAGAAGAAGAGATTACAGAAGAGCCCGTTGAGGTTGGTTATAGAAGCAATACGGCCGGAATTATCGAAACAGATGGGTTCAGCTACGAGTCTCCAATCGAGCTTGCCCTGAGACCTAAGGCAATAACTCTTATGCTCAAGGGAGAGTATAAGACGCCCGGAACTCTTGAAATAATTAATGCCGACGGAGAGGTTATTTCGATTGAATACAAACGTGGAGATGATTATTCTGTGCTGACGGGCTGGACACAGCTTGTTGCAGAAATACCAACAGAGCTTGGTAACTTTTATGTTAAGTCGCCCTTCACTTCGACAGAGCAGGAGAGGGCTGTTATAGATAACCTTACAGCCACTTACGGCTTTGCTTTGCCTGTCTTCGATGACGTCGAAGGAAATTGGGCAAAGGATTATATCGAAACAATTTATGACATGGGGTTAATCAGTGGTTACACCGAGGACGGAAAAACTCTTTTTGCTCCTGCAAGAGCTATTACGAGAGCAGAATTTGCAAAGCTTGTGACAATCTACCAGAACTATTCGATAGAGCAGGAGGGCTCACTTGAGCTCAGCTTCAATGATAATGAAGCGATACCCGAATGGGCTGTCGGTTATATCGGGGCAGTTGCACAGAATAACGTAATGAACGGAAGGGCAGAGGGTGACGGAACGCTCACCTTTGCGCCAAACGACCCGATTTCAAGAACCGAAGCAATGCTTGTTCTTTCACGTATAATGCCGGAGATTGCAGAGCTTGTCGAGCTTGAATTCTCGGATACTCAGGACGTTCCCGAGTGGGCGCTTGATGGAGTGAGAAGTGTGGTAACAAGTGGTATTATCACAGGATATGACGACAATACTATTCGACCTGCTAACAACATAACCAGAGGAGAGGTCGCTGCAGTATTCTCAAGGCTGTTCAATTATATGTACCCTTACGATGAACAGCCTGCCCGTGCTACAGATGAGACGGTAGAAGAAGATGCCGAAATACCGTCTGATGAAACCACTGATGAAAATACAGGCGAGCTCTCAGATGAAACAACAGATAACGCGCCTGAAGTAAATGAATTTCCCGTTCTTCCGATAGAATGATGAATAGTTTTGGTTGAAAATAGCTTCCTCAATGCGATGGTGTATGATATCATCTGTTGTAAACGACGCATATCATTGCAGCTTATTGCTGAAAAAATAAGCGAGATGCCTTTTTAGGGCATCTCGCTTTTTGTGTTTATATTGCTTTTTAGTTATTCTTCAACCGGATCAAGCGTGCCGGAAGTTCTGTTTACGAGTGTTACGTATTCGATGTCGTCAATTTCAACCTCAGGAGCTGACCATGTTTCTTCGTTTTCTATCAAGCCACCCTTGAAGCCGAATACCAACTTAGCTCTGTGAGGAGCATCTGTTGTAGATGTTGCAGCGTAGGTGAAGGTGAACTCTCCTGATGGAATTTCAATGATGTCACCGGAAACGTTGATTACCGAAACAGTTTCCTTATCGCCATTTGTTTCTGCATATACAGAATTGTTGTATACGTCGTCGTTGTATGCGTGGAGATAAGCCTTTCCAAGCTCCGGATAGTATTCGATGTACTCACCACTCTTAACGGTTGTGTTGAAGGTCATAGTCTTACCGTTAACGGTAATTGAAGGATTGGTTACAGGAGCGCTGGTAGGTCTGTATGCTCTCAAATCATCAATCTTAACACCTGTAACGTCGCCTGCAGAGTGAACTGTAAGCTTAGCAATCTTATTGAAAGCCACCGTCGTTCTGTAGGTAGCGTTTGCATGACCTGCAAGACTGAGCTCGCCACCGAAGTTGTATCCGTCCCAGTCAGCATTGTCGAGGTCCATCAAGATGAACTCACGAGTGCCTGTGTGGTCGGTAGGAATGAAGTAGTCAGCTCTACCTGAGCCGTTGCCTTCAAGCTCAAGAGAGAGGAGAATTGCGCTGCCTTCAATTCCGTTACCCGTTACGTTAATCTTAAGAGCTGTTTTATCGCAGAATTTGGAAGCATCGGCTGATGCTGTGCTCGAAGAAAGGTTCTTGGTTTCAAATTCAATCCTGTTGCTCTTGCCGACGATTGTTGAAACCTCAGCATTTTCGTCAAGCTCAACCACTACAAGCTCTTCGTTGCCAAGAGTTGAGTATCTGGGCTCAATTCTGATATAAGGTACTTGAGCATCATAGGGGTTGGTGTAGGTGCCCGACATAAAGAGGTCATCTGTGTCGTCGAATATTCTGTGCTTAACGTACTGCATCTCTCTGAATGCCCAGTCGTTGGCGCCCTGTCTTTCAAGCTTGTATTCAAGACCGTTGTTGAGGTTAGCAAAAAGCGTATCCTTAACAGCGTCTGAGAAATAGCCTTCCTTACGAAGCTTGGAGTAGATACCGTAATAAACCGTGTTGTTGTAGAACTGCTGATAGGTTGTGCAGTTTGAATAGCTGTAAGGCTGAACCGTTGTGGGCATATCGTATGCAATTGCAATTGCGCCAAGGTGGTCAAGGTCATCTTTGAACAACGTCTTTGAATGAGTGTTCTTATAACCCAACGCCATATCGGGCGCGTAGTTGAACCAACCGAGAGTAGTAACTGCGAAACGGTAGTTTACAAAGGCCATATTATCGTTTGCATGGTTGAGGTTAGCCTTCTTGTATTCTCTTGAGTAGTGGTCAATAGTACCAAATCTACCACGAGCGTTCCAATAAGAAGGAAGTACCGATGAACCTTCGATGAGAGGGTCTCTGTCTCCGGAATAATTCAGGAGAATTTCGTGAGCAAAGCGTGCGTAGTAGTACCAACGGTCCTCAGAGATTGTGAATGGTTCACGGCAGAAGGACTCATATCCGTCGAGGTAGATGATACTAAATCCACCGTCATAAGCAGCCTGACCTGTGAGCTTTGCTACATGATCAAAGAGTTCTGAGCCGGGGATAGGCTGGAAGCCGCCGAAGTGACCGAGAAGCTGTCTGATTTTAGCGCCTGCCTTGTGTTCGGTTGCTGTTGTATAAGCCTGAGCTCTCTTAATGCTTGAGAGACCTGTTTCGCTTACCTGACTTGCAATGAAGATTTCTTCATCGATGAGGAAGTATGGGGTATAAGGACCTATGTATGGTATAGATGCGTTAACGATGGTCGTATTGTATGCGTCTGCACCCCAGTTCTGAATGTCAGCAGCGCTTTCTTCGGTCAGCATTATAGTATCTGTAGCAGTAATGTCTTCCTTAAGAGTGAGAATTTTGTCCTCTGTGTAGGAAATCTGTTTTTGCCATTCGGGAACTCTTGTAATGTTCTTAGCTAAAGGCGAAACAACCGATGAGTAGGTGTGTAGAGCCATCTCCAGACCTGCATCGATGAGAGTCTGACCAATTTTCTCCTTGAATTCTGTTGCTGAAGTGAACGTTGTGCCATTATAGCTACCGGTACTACTTGCACATGTGAAGTTGAAGTCACCCTGAATGAAGGTCGAGCCACCCTGATGGATGTCGAGCTGTTCAATGCTTGCAGAGCTCATTGCGTGTGCGTACTTGTCAACGTTATTGGGTCTGAGGCCTGATGATAGGAGTGCACAGTCGTGAGAAGCTGTCGGGTTATCAAGGGTAAATGCGCCACCCGAGTTTGAGTAGAGACCAACTCTCTCGTCGATTGCATTTGCAGCTTCCTTGAGATGTGTTCTGTGAGGTCCTGTTACTACGTCACCAATCTGTGAATATACGATTGCACCCTTGGCGCCGATTGTTCCGAATTTCGAGAAAGCAAAGAGCGAAGTCTTCTTTGATTCGCCACCCGGATAGTCATTCGAGCCTGTGTTGATATTCATAAGAATTGCTGAAAGTCTGTATGAATCAGGGTCGTCGGAAAGCTCTGAGTTAACTGCAAAGTTAGCAAAGTAGAGCTTTGAAACGCCGTGAGGAAGCTCAGAGTCGTTTTCAATGGTAATGTAGTTGTCTGTAGCTTCGATGATAAAGTATGACTTAGTGTCATTGAGGTAGGTAATTTCAAGTCTTCCGTTTACTATAGCCGCCGATTTTGGAGTCAGCATAATGCCGTTATCTGTCTTGATATAAGAGAAGGCAGAAGAGGTAGAGGGAGCCCAGACTGATTTACCTGTAACTTTGTTTTGAATGTCAGTAACCTTACCATTACTTTTCAAAATTGTAACCTTAAACCAATTGTTTTCAAAGCAGATTGTGGTATCGGTTTCGTAGAGTGTTGATCCGTCTGAATTTGCAAAATTCTTTGATTTAACGTTATTGTTTGCAGCCATAAGAATCTGGTACTTAGCCCAGTGGCTGTCAATGTCTGGGAATTTCTTTACAATCGAGCCCATATCAACGGTGTATTTATCTGCAATGAGATTAAATGCTCTGTTGATAATTGTAACAAGCTCAGCTCTGGTTATCTTGGCATCGGGACGGAACGTGCCGTCTGCATAGCCATTGATAATTTTATTGTCAGCAAGCGTAATAATTGCTGAATAGTACTTATGGGTATCGTTTACGTCGCTGAAGCTTGAGCTGTTTGAGTCAAATTTAAGGATGTTGTTAATAAGCTGAGCAGCTTCACCTCTCGTAATTTGCTCATCGGGGTTAAAGCGTGTGCTTGCAATGTGTGAGAGAATACCAATTTTCTCTGCAAAAGCAACGTTGGCAAAATACCAATCGTTTGGTGTGCAGTCAATAAAGCTTGATGCTGAGGAATAGGGGATTTCATCTTTTGCAGCAAGTCTTGAAAGAATTGTAACTGCTTCTGCTCTTGTTATGTTGGCATCAGGACGGAACGAGCCGTCTGCATAGCCTTCGATATATGCCTTGTTAGCACCGTTGTATTGATACATGGACGATAAATCATGGAGCTCGTCCTTTGTGATGTATGCATCGGGAATGTACTCTACTGCAAGACAGGTGTTTACGAACTTTACACCGATTGCTTTGTCGCCGGCAGACTCATTGGTATTCCATGCGCTGTCCCATGTAATAGCATCTATTTCCTCGGCATTTACACCTGTTGAAAACATGTATTCAACCGTGGCGTTTCTTGTGTTAGAAGCGGTAAAGCCTGCATAAGGATAGATGTCGATACCTACAATCCAGCTATTATGGTCAATATTTGGAAAATCAGCGAATGGTGTTATAATCTGATAGTTTCTGTCCGTTCCGTAGGTAGTGGGCAAAGTAAGTGTGTGAGAGGTAACAGCACCGGTTTTGTCCATAGTGTAAAGGACATATTTTGAGGAAATTGTATTGGATGTGTTAATACCAAGAACAGAGCCCTGTCTGCGACCTGTGTAGAACGCCATAGTAATGAGCTCATCAACAGGAATGATTTCCTCGGGAAGATAAGCGTATCTGAAATATACGTCGTTGAAGGCAAAAAGAAGGTTTCTTGTTGTTATAATACCCTTGTATGCCTTTGCTGCAGTAAATCTTGATACGTGATTTCCGCCGGTAGCCGACATATAGTAGGTTCTGCTTACGTTAGCCGTTTCTGAGCCGGTCCATATACCTGCTATAAAGCCAGCTTCTCTGTTATTAACCTGAAGCCACTGCGTTGCTGTTGTGCTGTTCGTGTGGTTTTTATAATCTAATTGACCGATGTCGCTTCTTGCCTCGGCATCACCCTCAACCCAAACAGCAGTGATTGAGTTTGTTGCAGTGTCCTTTATATAGTAGATACCCGCATCGAGCCCTTCGATTTCAACCGAGTTATCCGGAACACTTGTGTAAGTGGGGGCAGTGTAATTTTCGAGTGTTACGGGAGCTATCTCGTAGCTGGTGTTGGCGTCAAGTCCGATTACTACTCCGTCAACTGCAGAAATCGCGGCAAATGAGCTTACAGCGAAAAGCGTTGCCATGAGGAGAATGGAAATCGCCAAAATGATTAATGGCTTAAATTTACGTATTTGCATATTTACCTCCTAAGGTTAAATTTTGGCATATTACTATGAGTATATTGTACTACCAAAAGGCAAAAATGTCAACCTTTTTTACAAACCTCTACTAATAGTTCAAAAGTACGTTCGTTGTCTTGTACTAAATGCACAAAAGGATAGAAAAGAACAGCTATATATATAATTCTATTCTATCTCTATTTATTTTTATTTATATTATTCTTATTTACTGTTCGCACTTGCGAACACGAGACTTTCGCAAATACGAACATAAGACTTTCATAAACGCGAACATGAGAATTCTTAAATGCGAACACGAGAGGGGTGAATTGTGGATAAATTGTGGGTAAATTGTGGATAAATCGCCGTGCAATGTGGAAAACTCTGTGGATAAATTGTGGATAAATTCTCTTGTCAGTCAATGTCATATAGCTGTCAGAAATTGTCATTAAGTGGTCATTGTATGTCAGGCAGAAGGTGTGCTATGATATGTATAGTGAAGAGTGAAAAAGACGAGAGAAAAGGAAGAAAATCGCCGAAGCGATTTTCTACCATAACGTTTGTGTGCCGATGTGTACGGGAAGTAAGAAGTAAAAGTGAATAGTGAATAAGTTCGGTTGATTTTCGCCGCGGCGAAAATCTTCAATACTTTTTCACTCTTATCTATTACCTTTTACCTGCTGATACGATAAGTCTTTTATCGTATCAGCATCGCGTCAGCAAACATATTAAATTCGATAAAGCAAATGTATCACTATCGTGTAGTGATAATATTACACGAGAGCGTATGCTTTTTGAATAAGAAAACTAAAACTCTGCAACCTTTTCAATATCTGAGGGCATATTAATTTCGGGGGCTGCCCAGCCTTCAGGGTTTTCGATAATATCACCCTCAAAGCCAAATACAACCTGCGCTCTTACGGGTACTGTGCTCTCGCTTTCTTCTTTCAGGCTGAAGCTGAAGCTTCCACTTGGAACGGTGAGTGCTCCTTTGAAGCTGATTTCCTTAGTGTGCGCTCTGTCAACGTTGTTCCACTTGTCACTGACTGCAGTATCCTCCAGATTAAGCTCTTCAATCTCATTTGATTTGATATAGTAGTTGAGATATGCCTTGTTAAATTCGGGGTAGTACTCGATGTAGTCGGATGAGCGAAGCTCAGCATCAAAGGTGATTGACGTGTCACCAATAGTAACGGTTGGATTTTTGGCAGTTGCATTTTCGGGAACGTACGCCTTAAAGCTGCCGATTCTTACTCCGTCACACTCTCCACATACTGCAAGCTGAATATCGTTTATCTGCGAGAAGTCTGCGTTGGCACGATAGGACTTGTCTCTGTTTTTATCGAACTCGAATTCATAGCCTTCAAAGTCGTCGTTGTTGGCTTCTGCAAGGACAATTTCTTTCCAGCCTTCAAAGTTAAGGGGTACGAAATAATCCATACGTCCCTTTTCCGAGTGGGAAGGACCTGTAATTGAGATAAGGAGAGCGTCTTTTTCAGAACCGTTGCCAAGAACCTCGAGCTTGAATGCCTTTCTGCCCAGAATGTTAAGTGTCTCTATAATGTGACTGCCCTCGTAGCTCTTAACAGGAGTTGTCTTGTCGAATTCATACAATAGAACTCCGTCGTCACCTGCAGAATATCTCTGCTCTATTCTTATAAACGGAGTCTGAGTTGTATAGGGATTTACGAGGGTACCGTTTGAGAAGGCTTCTTCCTTGAGGTCATAGATTTTGTGCTTCTTATAGCTCATCTCCTTGAATGCCCAGCTACCGTCAGCCTTCTTGAATAGCTTGTGCTCATTACCGTCAAGAAGTCGCTCTTTTACTTCGGGTGCAAAGTAGTTAGCCTTACGCAGACGGGAGTAAATTCCGTAGTACTTATAGTTGTGAGAAAGACGGGTAGGCTGCGACATTGCCTCAATTGAGAAGGGCTGACATACTGTACCGAAGTTGTAAGCGATACAAAGCGAGCCCATGTGGTCGAGGTCGTCACGATGAAGCGTTCTGACAGCTGTGTCCTTAAATTCCTCATGCATATCGGGAGCGTAGTGGAACCAGCCTGCAGTTGCCGTGTAGAAGCAATTGAGGAATTGCTTTGATCTTGTAAGGTGTTCAAGCTTGTGTTTTTTATAGCTTCTTCTTGCATGGTCAACTGCACCACCTCTCGCTCTTCCTGCCCAAAGACAGGGGAAGAAGGAGGAGTATTCTATCATAGGTGGTGTATTACAGCATGAAATTACTTCACGAACGAACTCAGCGAAGAGATAGAACTTTTGTCTCATATCGCAAAGACCCTCGTGAGCAAACGACTCAAGACCGTCAAGGTAAATCATATCGAAGCCACCGTCGTTATAAGCCTTTGCTGTTCTTCTTGCGATTTCGTAGAAAAGCTCAGAGAATGGAATTGGCTGGAACATACCAAACCAACCGTAAAGCTGTTTGATAACAGTTCCCTTTTTGTGAGGAACAGCCTTGGTTCCGAACATACCTCTTTGAGCCTCCGGAAATCCCGTTTTGTCGCCACCCTGAAAGAGAATTATTTCCTCGTCGATAAGAAGGTACTTTGTATGAATGTTATTGTAGGGGATGTCACGTGAAGGCACGATAACTACGTTTGAGGCATCCTCGAGAGTTTTAATTGAGGTGTCCTCGGCACTCATATCTTCGCCAACCGTCCAGACGTCAGGACAGGTTACAAGCTGCTTTTGCCATTTGGGGTCGGAGATGGTGTGTTCTGCCCAGTAAGGTACAAGCGATGAATAGGTGTGGAGCGAGAGCTGAATACCTGCTTTTTACCTTGTCGGAAACTCTTTGTTTGAACAACGATGCAGGAATGAAGGTTTTGTTTTCTTGCTCCTCGGGTGTTCTTGCGCACCAGAAGTCAAAGTCACCCTGAACAAACGTACCACCACCCTGATGCATATCAATCTGCTCAACGTTATATTCCTGGCAAAGTTTTATTGTATCCTCGGCTGTCTCGGGAGTGAGACCCGAGGAAAGAAGAACGTAGTCTGAGTAGATGTCGCTGTTGTCGTAGGCGTAAGCGCCACCGTGCTTTGAGGTAATACCACGCTTTGGGTCGATGTCATCGGTAATTGCTTTGAGGTGGTCACGATGTTCTGTCATTCTCGAGAAAGCAACACCAACCTTTGAGCCTCTGATATCACCCTCAAGGAATGCATAGGTGAAGGCTCTTGCAGTCTTGTTTTCGCCACCGGGACGGTAGGATATGTCAAGAGTTGTTGTCATAGGAACGGCAGAAAGACCAAAGGCATTGGGGTTATTAAGCTCCCACTCGGCGTTTGTTGTAAGGTTACATACTACAATACCGTAAGCAGTCTCGGGCAGAGCTGTCATAAGGGTAACCGAGAAATAAAACTCCTTAACTTCAATATCAAGAGTAGCTTTGATATCATTTTCGTAGGTAACGAAGAGGGAAGTGCCGTCGGTAGTAATATCTTTGGGAGCATTCTTATTTCCGTTTGCATCGTAAAGATAAGTGAACCAAGGGTTGTCGCTTTCACCGATTGCTTCCTCGTTATTCATTTTGTTGTACAGAGACGTAACTACGCCGTTATGCTTATCAATCACAATTTTGACAAAGCTGTTTTCAAAAAACAGCGAGGAGGCGCTTTCATAAACGATTGTTTTTTTCATTTTTTTCTCCAATCTCAAATTATATTTTAGTCGTTTAGTGCTTGTTACGTTGACATTGTAACATCTTTTCAAAAAAAGTCAACCACCTACGGAAAAATAGCAGGTGGCTGACGTCAATTTTGTTGATTTTACACAAATTTAACTTTTCTCTTTGTGTTATTTTACAACCTTAGTTTTTTATTTTTTAGAATAATGCAACCTTTTCGATATCCTCGGGGATATAGAATTCGGGAGTTACCCAGCCCTCAGGATTTCCGATTGTTTCGCCGGCGAAGCCGAAAACAACCTGTGCTCTTGAAGTTATATCAGTTGTTGTTTCAGCCTTGTAGGTATAATCGAATTCACCTGCAGGAACTTCAACCATACCCTCGAAGTCAATCTTCTTAACGTGAGCGTCAAGTGTGCAATCCTCCTGAATTTCGATTACGTTGCCCTGAGTATCAATTTCGGTGAGCTTGTCCTTGATTTCAACCTCGTCGTTATCGTCAAGCTTCTTGCCATAGTAGTTGAGGTATGCCTCGTTGAACTCGGGGAAGTACTCAACGTATTCACCACTGTGAAGAGTTGTGTTGAAGGTGAGTGTCTTGCCGTCGATTGTAACCGAAGGATTAACAATGGG
>JAZNRH010000013.1:0-21621 GCA_045590615.1 Eubacteriales bacterium | reverse complement strand
TTTTTTGCATTAATTATATTGTTTTATGTTTTGCACGAACTTCGCGACTGCTGTACATAAGTACAGCGACGCGCTTCAGTATCGTGCAATCTACCTCTTTTTTTCCTATCCCCGAACGCTAAGGGATGGAAAAAACCAAATTAGTTTTTTACAGCCCTTTTGCGTTAGGGGATAAGCATAACAAATTTTATCTTTGATTTTAGAATATATAACTAAAATTAAACAAATTATGCTTTTCGGGAGTCCAGAGGGTGCTTTTTGCTAAAAAGCACCCTTTGGTTTTATGAGGGCTCACCTTTTTTACATACTATTGTCAATAGCATACGAGTTCGACGTCCCACGCAGGAACGTATTTGCATTTTTGGGATAGCGTAAACTTATAGTCTGGATTTATTTTAGATACAGTATTGAATATCCTGAACAGGTCTTGGTGATTGTGGTAAACCGAAATTCTCAAAATCGGCTTGTGCTTTGAAATTATTTCACGACAGCCAAGAATAGCTTCGACTTCACATCCCTCGACGTCCATTTTAATAAGGTCGGGAATAAAGGGGAGTGAGTTGTCACCCGTCAATGCGTTCACGAGAGCGCATTTTTTCTTTTGCAGGTTTTCGCTCATCAATACGTTGTTTTCGATTATTGTGTTCATTGAGCCACCCGAGCGCAGAGTAAGCTCGCACTCTTGATTCCAGACGAGAGCATTGAAGGTGTACACCTTTATACCCAGTCTTTCGGTGTTTGTGACAAGCTTTTTGTAGCTTTTGGGGTCGGGCTCATAGCCTACGGCTTTTTTGAGGTTGGGGTAGGTGTTCAAAGCTTCTATAATAGTATCGCCCGTATATGCGCCAAAATCTGCAAAAGAGGATATGGCAGACGGAGCGTATGGCAAGGTCGCCGAGAGCCTGAGCTCTTCGATTTTGTCAAGGCAGGATATTTCACCCGTATATTTATATTCTGTCAGTAGCCCGAAAAAGCTTTTTCCATAGTCGTCAAGAGCATCGAATACATTTGACAGCTCTTTTGAATGCTTATTAATAAATTCTTTGTCAAAAAGCTCAAGGTGATTGCCCGACACGTTTATGTCGGGTATTTTTGTTTTATGAGCAAGAGCAATTCTTTTGAAATTATCAATGACCTCGTCGAGTCTCGTTGCAAAGGCTGTAAGCACGACGAAATCTCCAAGCTCTTCTTCAAGCTCGGAGAGTTTTTTTACCTTAAAGCCCATAAAGCTCTGTCCTCGTACGAAGTCGTCGCTGGCAAAAACGCCACTGCATTCAAGCCCGAGAGAGTCAAGAATTTCAAGTAGCTTGACAGCTCCGTCTCCCATTCCATACAAGACGATTGGCAGTTTTTCATTTTTTAATTCTTCCCACATTGAAGGGGTTTTTTCAAGAAAATTTATCATAGCAGATAAAGTATATCACAAAAAAAAGAAAAAATCAATAAAAGATGTCAGGTACACGTCATTGTATGTCAGTCAATGTCAGTGTAAAATAGAATTAAAGGAGTGATGTTAATGAAATTTAAGGTAACGGGTCAAAGACTCGAAATTGAAGCACCAATGACGGTAAGTGAGGGAGCAAGGAATTTTATAACCTTTGAGCTCACTTCGGATGAGTCCTGGAAGGACTTTATCAAGACGGTACGATTTGAAAACGAAAATACCGAATACGTTTGCGACGTTCCCGACGTTGAGGAGGGCAAAGCGTATTATATTCCGTCTGAAATTCTCGTCGGTGGAAGGGTAAGTGTTGGAGTCGTCGGGGTGTGTGGTCAGGATAGACTTGCCACTACTCAGGTGGCGCACTTCGACGTCGAGAAGGCGATTGACAATGGCAAAATGCCCACGATTACCCCCAACGCTTATGCCAAATACGTCAATGACGTGAGGGAGCACAGGAGGGTGAGTGAAAGGGCGAGCGAGTCTTGTCAGGAGTCGCTTGACGAGTGTCGCAGACTTTCAACGAAGGTGAGTGAAATTTTCGAGTCTAATTCGGTTTCCGAAAGGAAGGTGAGAAGAATGCTTGAGGAAAGTTCGGGTATTCTCGATGCTGTGGGTGTCGCCTTTCGTGAAATCGTAGAAATCAAGGAAAGCTTGTCTTTGCTTGATACAAGCCTTGTGCAAGCCGAGAAAAAGCGTGACACAATGGAGCGTGCAAGGGAAATTTCCGAGAATAAGAGAAAATCCAACGAAACGCTTAGACAAAAGAGTGAGGTGGAGAGAGCTTCTTCAGAAATAAGAAGGAGCCGTGAGGAAGGGCTTAGAATTGTGGGAGAGGTTGAGCGTCAAAAGAAGTTCAACGAGCTCGACAAGCGAATTCTTGAGCTTGAAAATAAAAAGCCCGAGCTCATTTCATCTGTGGTTGGCAGACTCACCAACAAGGGCAGGGTAGAGCTTCTTGACTCGGCTGCTCTTGAGGTTATCGGAATAACCGTTTACGGAGAAAGTTACCTTGAAAACGGTAAGCTGTGTGGCGTTGGAGAAAACGGCTCTGTTACACTTAATATTCAGGGTGAGGCAGTATCGGTCTCTTTGCCATCTCCACTTTACAGCGTTGGGGATATAAGAGACGAGCTTGTTATAAGCGCCGACGGTAGCGTTAACGTCATTCGACGTATCGAAAAATATATTGTCAATTCCAAGTCGCCACTTCTTCGCGACGACAGTAAAAACGAGCGTGTGATGTTCGTTGCACCATTGGAGACCAATGGCGCAAGATGTGACAGCGATAGTGGAATGAGCAGTTATTTTTCATATGGAGCAGGCTGTGACGAGGACAGCGTGTGGGTGAGTGGTGAGTACTTGTTTTTCAATCTTGATTCAAACAAGTACCCCGACACCAATGCGCTCACAGCAAGGTTAGAGAGCGATGAGCTTGTAATTCTTTATCCCAAGGACAGCGCAGAAAAAGAGGAGGAGGGAAGTGTTGTACTGCCCGACCTGTCTGTTCCCTGCACTATTGACGGAGAATATACACTCTCGCTCGAATATAAAAAGGATATATTCAAAACGTTTGAAAAAATCATTTCAAGACTTGACAGTCTTGAAGAAAAGGAGGAATATAATGGAAATAATGAAGAAGCTTGCATCACGTAAGTTCTGGGTGGGAATGGCAGGTGTAATTGCGCCACTTCTCGTGCTTTTCAAAATGCCTGAAAGTGAAATCACCACCGTCACAGCCCTGATTACGGCTTGTGGCTCGGTAATCGCTTATATTTTTGCCGAAGGCTCAATTGACGTGGCAAGAGAAGAGAATGGAGAAAAGGATGCTTAGTGAAGGAATTATAGTTGCTTTTCTCAGCCTTATAGGTACTGCCATCGGCTCATTTGGTGGTATATTATCATCACAGAAGATGGTCAAATACCGACTTTCAAAGCTTGAAGAAAAGGTAGACAAGCACAATCATCTTGTCGAGAGAGTTGCTGCGCTTGAATTGAAAAATAAGGTATGTGAGCACAGAATAGAAAAGCTTGAGCTCAAGTGCTCGTAACGAGCGAAAAGCGAGCTTTGTCACCGATTACGCTCAAAGGAATGACACCCTCCTTTGAGCGTTTTTCTATATATATGGTGTTCTGATCGCCGAGAGGATACTCAACCCCGTCAAGCGTTATTTTTACACTTGGTTTGCCCTCGAAAACAAGCAAAAGGTTCTCACTCCCCGATACGTTTTGACGAAATTCGCCTGCCACTCCTTCAATGATTTTTACACTTTGAGCAAGCTCTACAGCTCTTCCCACATCAATCAAGCCATAGCCACTTCTCAGCCTGATATGAGATGCAATTTCGGGGTTACCGGTGCTTGAAACGTCTCTTTGATTGCAGGAAAGAAGAAGTATAGCCTTTATAGTAAGGTAGGAATATTCTTTGCTAAGCGCTTGGATTATCAATGCCGATACGCCACTCACCCACGGACAAGCAAAGCTCGTTCCAAAGTTATCGAAGTCGGCGACTCCCATTTCGTTAACGTAGCCCACCCATGCTCCGGGCGCAACAAGGTCGGGCTTGTGCACCTCACTTGTGGTAAAGCCCGAGCAGTCGTCCTCGCTATAGCACCATACGTCCCAAGGGGTAGCAAGGGGAGTGTCGGGTCGTTTTTTTGTGACGAGATTACCTACCGATATACAGTTGTAGGCTCTTCCGGGGCTTGTTGCTGAGGCTATATTTCCTGACGCTGTTACGAAAACAAAATTCCCGTTAGAAATCAGCCTGTCAATCTGACGGTCAAAATCCGAGTATTCTCCCTTTGGACTTCCTGCGCTGTAGTTTATTACACGTACACCAAGGTCGAGCATATTTTCTATAGCTGTATAGACGTTTTTTGTTGTTTTTGCTGAGGCGAAATATACCTCTACACCCTGTGCAATCCCCTTGAATTCAACTCCGTTAGCAGTGAGAGTATTTCCGACTATCTGAGATAAAACGACGCTCGGGTGTCTGTCAACCTTTGGTGGAAGGACTGAGGGAAGAGTTGTTATTTCAATTCCTTCAAGGCTTTTTGTTTGAGGATTAAAGGTGAGATTTTCTGCTGATATTACGCCCAGCTTTACCCCTTCTCCGTTAAATTCAGAGCGCTCTGCACCGATTTGAGAGAGTATAACCTCGTTTTTTTGAGGCTCTTCAAAATTGTAATAGCTCCATTCAAGAAAGCCGTCGTCTTTTCTAAATTCAATCAGCTCGTCAGGGTTGGTGAGTAAAATTAAACTCGGAGTATAGCGTGATACGTAGAGCTGTCTCTTTTTGGGAATTTTCATTCTTTCAATAAAATCCTTAGTACTTTCGTTATCCTTCAGCCATATATAAGCCGAAAAAAATGCTCCGACTTTGTCGGAGCTGTTGTTATTCATATATAACACCCATTGTTATTCTATTCACCCTTGTCGCTTACAGTTACAAGCTGGGGAGTCTTACAAAGCTTTGGCAAAAGCTTTGTCATATAATCCTCGGTTTTTATAGTGACGGTAGTCGTGTCGATATTCGGGTGACAGCAAAGCTCGTCACAAGCGAGCAGGTCTTTGTCTATTGCAAGCTTTATTGTGTTTTCCTTATCAAAAATGAGACTAAGTGTGCTAAGACAGCCGGAGTTACACGAGAGCATCTCATGAAGCAGCTCGTTTGGTGCAAAGCTCAGTCTTGAAGAGCCAAGCTCCTTTGAAACCTCGGCTGTTCTGAAGGTCTTTTCAAAGGGCATTACCAATAAGTAAAAGCTCGTTTTTTGTCGGTTTGTCAGGAAAATATTTTTACAGTGTCGAGCCGTTATGCCAAGCTCCCTGTCGAGCTTCTCTTTTTCTTCAACTGTGAATTTTGCTTCGTGGTGATAGGTTTTATATTCTATTTTCCAAGAGTCAAGGGTGTCGAATATTATTTTTTCAAGCGCTGTCATTCAGTCCTCCAGAATTTCATACATCTTTATCGTGTCATAGCTCTTTTTGTTTTTGTATTTAAGCCAAATAGCAAGATATGTGATAACGAATGAAAGAATGGCAATAATGCCCGAGGCTGTAGCTGATGCGCCCGATAAATATGCAACAGCGTATCCGAGCGCTGTAATAATAATCGGCAAAACGAACACGAGTGATGCAAATCCGAGTACGGTTGTAGTGCGCGAATAAAGCCTTACTCTGTCACCCACTCTTGCATTGAGCGTGTTTTTGACCAAGGTTTCAACGGTTGACGCCTTGTCACAATGTCCACCACATTGAGCCCTGCAGGTATCGCAGGCAGTATGCCTTTTTACACCTACAGTTGCCAAATCTCCTTCAAGCTTTAATACAATTCCTTCACTGTACATAATTATCTCCAAGTATATAGCTTTCTGCAACCCTTAATCCGTCAAGGGCTGCACTTGTAATTCCTCCTGCCCAGCCTGCTCCTTCTCCACACGGATAAACGTGGGAGAAGCCCTCTGCCTCAAGGTTGCTCTTTCTTGCAATTCTGACAGGGGAGGATGTACGTGTTTCAACGCCCGTTAGAACTGCGTTTTTGTCCGAGAAGAATGAATGTTTATTTGAAAATGCGCGAAGTCCCTTTTTCAAAAGAGAGGACACGTTTTCGGGAAGCAGATTGTCCAGCTTAAATCCGACTACTCCATGAGGATATGAGGGTGCTACTTTACCAAAGGCAGTTGTCAGCTTTGAGTCGAGAAAATCACCTACCGTCTGAGCAGGGGCACGGTTGTCTCTTGCAATCTGCCACGCTTTTCGTTCAAGCTCTCTTTGGTATTCTATAGCTTTGAGCGCTGTGTTTCCATAGTCCGAGGCAAGCACCGAAACTGCCAGAGCAGCATTTGAGTTGTCCTCATTTCGCTTGTGCTCGCTCATTCCGTTTGTGACGATGCTTTCACCGTCACTGGATGATGCCATAACGAGACCACCCGGGCACATACAAAAGGAATAAACTCCTCTGTTTCCCTCACGCAGAGAAACCGAGTATTCTGCCGAGGGGAGAAGGTTGTCGAGTGCTGCTTTTCCGTACAGTGACCTCTCAACGTCTTCTCGTCTGTGCTCAATTCTTACGCCTACCGAGAAATCCTTGCCCGTTATATTAAAGCCTTTTTCAAGAAGCATACGGTAGGTGTCGTGTGAGCTGTGACCCGTTGCAAGAAAAAGTGCAGGAGCAAAAAGGGTGTTACCCGAATTTATTTCAAGCTCAACACCGTCGGGCTTTGGTGTAAGATTTGTCAGCTTAGACGAAAAATGAACCTCTCCTCCAAGAGATATTATTTCCTGACGAATACTTTTTACTACACCTTTTAAGAGGTCTGTTCCGATGTGAGGTCTTGCCTGAGTGAGAATTTCCTTTGGTGCGCCGTGTTGATGGAGTGTTTTGAGAATAAACTCGGTTCTTTCGTCGTTTACTCTCGTAATGAGCTTACCGTCAGAAAACGCACCTGCGCCACCTTCACCGAATTGTATATTTGATGCTGTGTTCAGAATTCCGTTTTTGAGATATCTTTCAACGCTTTTAGTTCTTTCTTCAATTGCCTCGCCCTGTTCAAAAACAATGGGCTCAAAGCCGAGTCTTGCCAAAAGCAGAGCAGCAAACATACCACAAGGGCCAAAGCCGATGATTACGGGATGAAGCTTTTCGCGAGTGGGCTTGAGCATAAGCTCCTTGGTTGGATATTCTATGCTCCTGAATATAGTGACGTCGGGACTTTCCTTGATTTTTATACCGTCGTCAACGCTTACAAGGGCAGTAATTACGAATTTAATATCGCTTTTCTTCCTTGCGTCCACCGATTTTTTATATATAGAAAACGAATTATGCTTTATACCAAGTAATCGGAGAGTGTCGCAAATTGCCTCACTCTCCGACTCTCGATAAGAGCACCGTATATTTCTTACGAGAAGCTCTATTTTTATTCACCTACTTTTTTCACAAGCTCAAAGGACACAGAATAGTTTGCATTCGGGAAGTATGCATATTGTATATCCCTATTGAATTTTGGGGTAATCTCAACGGTATATATTCCACTTGATACGTAGTTTGAAAGGTCGAGTTCAAGCTTTATATCGTCGATTGTTATAGCCTTGGTGGATGCGTTCATAACGAGTACGCTCCATTCAAAATCGTCAAAGCGAACATCCATAGCCTCAGGCGCATTTATTACCGTCAGGTTATCCTGAGTTACGTTGATTTTATTAGTTTTCACGTTTCTGAGGTTTACGGTTATAGTTGCCGTGTTCTGCATACCAACAAGCTCAAGCCCGTCAGGAAGCTTAATCAGAGAGTTGACGGTTGTTGTCATTGCATCGGAGATTGTGCGTTCGTTGATTGGGTCGAGCGACAGATTGTTAAGCTCTTCAAGAATTTTCGGGTCTCCCTTTACCTCAACGCTTGACGGCTTTATCCTGAACGAAATCTGAGACTCCGAGAATGTGTTGTTAGCCTGCGTTACGCTGAGTGGCAGCGTTTTTGTTACGTAAACGGGTTGCTTGACAATTACGGATTGAGGATTGAGCCTTATACTTGTGCTCGTTATTTCTTCTCCAAGGCTGTCAAGAAGCAGGAGATTCGTTTTAGCCTCAACGCTCGAATTAATTGAGCCAAAGTCGACTCTTGCCACGACTCTGTCAATGCGCTCGATTTCCTTTGCAGGACCACTTACGGTTACGGTTGTCAATGGCTTTGACTGTGAGTCGGTAAGAACACATTCGCCAAGCTCGTAGGTCGTTGGAAGATTGTTGTAGCTTATGTCGGGCTCAATGTTAATCTGGCTTGCTGTAGTCTTGTCCACGGATACCGTGATATATTTTGGATTTACCGAAGCAACCGATGTTCCCGACGGAGCTGTTACTATTATGGGAAGCTCGTGCGTTCCTGCTTCCTTGATGTCGGATAAGTCTATTGTTGCAATAATCTCCTCGTAATCCACCTTATTCAAGGCACTTTTTTTACCCGAAAGGGTTACGGTAGTTTCGTATACCGAGTCGGAGATGACAGAGAGCTCGGTAGCCGACATCATAACGTCCTTGTTCCTGAGAGTAATTGCAATCGAATCAAATTCCTTTTCGGAGGCTGGGCTCTCTACTGCCGAAACGTAGAACCAAAGAAGGATGGCGCAGAGTACCGAGATAATTCTCAGGAACGATTTTTTGTGGAAGAAGCTGACTAATTTTTTGGTAATTTCTTCAACGTTCACTTGTCACCCTCCTTGTCCTTTTGACGCTTCATTTTTCTCTTGGTGTGTGATTTTTCTTCGGGCAATAACTCTTTAGTTAAAAAGCTGTTGAGCGTTTTTGCATTGAAGTCACGTTTTAATTCTCCACCGGATGCGACCGAGATTGTCCCCGTCTCCTCCGATACAACAAGCACCAAAGCATCACTGTTTTCACTCATACCGATTGCAGCTCTGTGACGTGTTCCTACGTTTCTGATAATGTTGGTGTTATAGGAGAGGGGCAGGAAACAGCCACAAGCATAAATTCTGTTGTCACGAATTATTACTGCACCGTCGTGGAGAGGCGCTTTGTTGAAAAATATGTTTTTTAATAAAAATATATTTACGTCAGCATTTACTATAACGCCCGTTTTGATGGTGTCACCCAGCTTTGTACCTCTTTCAATAACAATCAGAGCGCCCGTTTTCGTTGCCGATAAATCCTGAGCTGTATTACAAAGAGTGTCAATTGTCTGACGGATTTTTTCGTTGTCGCCGCTTTCGCGAATGTTGAAATTAAGCACCGAGCGATTACCCACGTTTTCAAGTACGGCGCGTATTTCGGGCTGGAATATAATAAATACAGCCAAAAGTCCGACCTGCACTATATTTTTAAGAATATAGGTCAGCACGTTGAATTGGAACAAAGAGCTTACTCCGAGCAGAGCAAAGAGCAAAAATATTCCAATTGCAAGCTTTCCGGCTCTTCTGTCTCTTATGAAAACAATGAGATAGTAAAACAGGAAGGAAACGACTAAAATATCAATGACGTCGTTAATGCCTATACCTTGATTGAAAATGTATGCAAAAAAGTCCTTTATTGCACTCATTTTGACTGTCCAGCTCCTTTATTTCGCAAATTTATACACATATTCGTATACATATTAATGATAACATACACAAAGGCATTTTGTAAAGATTTTTTAGAAAAAAAGAAATTATTTTTTTCGATTTTTTCAAGGCAATTAACTCGCCTCGTTGCCTATGCATAAAATAAATCGAAAGGGGGAGGTGTACGGTGACAGAAAATAACACTTCTTTTATCAATCTCGGCTCAATTACATACGCTCATAAGGCTCAGAAGTTTCTTGAAGAAAGAGGCTTTTCTGCTGCAGTCGGAAAGGTTCCTTCAGCCAGCTACGGCTGTAGCTACGGCATATACGTAAAAAGCAGAAAAAAAGACGAGGCTACTCTGTTACTCAGGGCTTCCTCATTCAAAATTTTGTAAAGGAGCTTGAAAAATGATTTATATGGATAACAGCGCAACCTCGTACCCAAAGCCACGAGAGGTCATAAGGGCAGTGAAAAAAGGGCTTGTCGATTGTTATGCAAATCCGGGGCGAAGCAGCTATCCTTCTGCTCTTCATTCATCAAAGGAGTTATACGATGCAAGGGGCGCTGTTTCGAGGCTTGTCGGAACTGCTGTGGAGAATATTATATTCACCTACAACGCAACCTATGCCTTGAATATGGCACTTCTCGGATTTGTCAGGCAGGGTATGTGCGTTGCCTTTGATTCTTTTGCGCACAATTCGGTTTTGAGACCCTTATATCTATTGCAGAAAAACGGTGTAACACTCGAAAGGCTTGATACTCATCAGCTCAGGAACAGCGTTATTATTTCTTCCTTTGAAAAGCTTTTGAAAAAAAAGAAGGTAGATGCTCTGGTACTGACTCATACTTCAAACGTAACGGGTAAAAAGCTACCGTTAAAACAGCTTTCCGGACTTTGTAAAAAGAAAGGGGTTGTGCTTATCGTTGACGCTTCTCAGGCTATCGGTTCTTGCAAAATCGATATGAAAAGCGATGGAATAGATATACTTGCTTCATCGGGACACAAGGGGCTGTACGGAATAATGGGTACGGGCTTTCTTGCCTTTCGCGATGGTTTTTCCTTTGACGTTACTCCCGTTATTACGGGTGGAAGTGGGAGCTTTTCTTTGAGCAAGGAAATGCCTCAGCTTTTACCCGAGCGTTTTGAGGCAGGTACTCTTGGTATGCCCGGCATCATTTCCATGAAGGCTGGAGCAGAATACGTTATGAGAGTAGGGGAGGAGGAAATCGCAGACAGGGAACGACGGTTGAGAGCAAGACTGATTGAGGGAATAGGTAACATAAGTGGAGTGAGACTATACAATGCAGACGTAAACGCCAATTCAATCGTTTTGTTCAATTTTATGTCGAGGTCGTGTGGCGAAATGGCTCAGAGGCTTGCCGACGAGGGAGTCTGTCTGCGCTCGGGCTTTCATTGCGCACCACTTGCCCATTCCTGTTTCAAAAATCCAAATATAGAATACGATGGTGCACTCAGGTTGAGTGTGGGATATTTTAATACCGAAAGGGAATGCGAGAGGGTAATCAAAGCAGTAGACAAGGTTGCAAGGTCTTGACAAAAAATGGTTTTGTATGATAGAATTAAAATGAAATAGAGGTGTAAAAAAATGATAGTATTACTTACTGCGCTTGGAGTTGGTGGAGCGACGGTTATCGGTGCTCTGTTCGGTCTTATTTTCAAAAATACAACGCACAAATTCAGCGATATAGTTCTTTCATTTGCAGCAGGAGTTATGCTTTCTGCAGCCGTAATAGGACTTATTTTGCCCTCCCTTGATTACGGTGGAAGGTTTTCCTTGCTCGTTACGATTGTCGGAGTTTTGTGTGGCGCTTTCTGCGTTAACCTGATTGATAAAATCGTTCCTCACCTTCATAAATTGACGGGTGTCAATAACGAAGAAGTCCATCCACATAAAAACGAACAGCTCAGTAAGGTTTTGCTTTTTGTTATTGCTATCGCTATACACAATCTCCCCGAGGGAATTGCAGCGGGTGTCGGCTTTGGTACGGGTAATACTGCCGAGGCAGTTACAATCGCTCTTGGTATAGCCTTGCAGAATATACCCGAAGGAATGGTTATTATAGGTCCTATGCTCGCAACGGGAATGAGCTATGCCAGAACGTTTATCATAGCAATGCTTACGGGTGTTATTGAGGTTGTCGGCACGCTGCTTGGTTTTTTTGCTGTTACGTTATCCACGGCAATCCTTCCCTTTGCACTCGCCTTTGCAGGTGGAACGATGCTATACGTTGTAAGTGATGAAATGATACCCGAAACTCATTCTCACGGCAGTGAAAGAGGGGCAACGTATTCTCTGATTGCAGGATTTCTTCTGATGCTGGTATTCGACGTGCTTTTAGGATAGATTTTTGACAAAAAGCATTGACTAAAAACGCTTTTTGTGATATACTACTTTTTGTCATTGAGAGGATGCTCTGGCATCTCTCTTGGCATTACGGGGTGTGGCTCAGTTTGGTAGAGCGCTTGGTTCGGGACCAAGAGGCCGTGTGTTCGAATCACATCACTCCGACCACAAAAAAGACTATGGATTTTCAAATCCATAGTCTTTTTTTGTGTGTAAAACTGTTGATTTTTTGGAAATTACATACCCGTTACAGAGTCAATAGGCATAGACATAACGATTCCTTTTGCATCGCTGTGCATTCCACAATGTTCGCTTATAGTTTGCATAAGGTCTACTTTTTGTTCAATTTCGGTTATTATTATTACAATTTCTTTTTCTTCTTGTACACTTGAGCCCCAAAAGCCTAAGGCTTGTTCGCTTTCAACTGCTCTGCTGTTGATAACTGTACCACCTTTTACTCCGACCCTGCGAGCTACCTCCATAACGTTGGCGCTATAGCCTCTGTTTACAACAGCTGCAATTAATACGTGTTTTGTATCTGTCATTATTTTTTCTTCCTTTCCTTCGCTTTGATTTATACTATTCATAAGTAATTGCAAAACCATATTGGTTGCTCCGTTCAAATTGATTGTAAAAGCGATACCACTATTTATGTCATGCATACGGAGTTGAGTTTGCAACTTGTATAAAAGTTCGCTTGATTTATCTTTGGGAACGACTGTAACGAGAGCACATTTGTCGGGACTTCCAAGTCCGAGCATATCAATAATTTCGTTTGAAGCTGTACCCTGTGCATTAAAGCGATAGTGAATAGGTAAAAGATTTTCAAGGAATATTTCACTTGCTTTATCTGCAAGCTTTGGAGTTGTAATTAAGGTCAGCACCTGAAAGCTTTTCTTTTCTTTATTCTCCATCTGTATAATCCTCCAAGTCTATGATAATATCACTGGTATCAAATATTTCTTTGTTAACGTCAACGTTCTTTTCAATGTTAGCGATTTTGAATTTATACAACAAGCCCATAAGTTGAATTGCAATAAGAGGAGTAAGAGCAACGAGCGCTACAACTCCAAATGCATCGGTCATTAAGTTGCCTCCGAGTGCCTGACATACTCCGATGCTCAAGGGCAATAAGAAGGTTGAAGTCATAGGACCACTTGCAACTCCACCCGAGTCAAATGCAATACCCACAAAAATTGGTGGAACAATTTTTGAAAGTAAAAGTGCAATTATATAACCCGGTATAATAATCCATTGAATATCAATATTCACAATAATTCTGAGCATTGCAAGACCTACACTTATAGCAACGCCTATTGACATACATCTATTCATTGCCTTTACAGATATAGCACCTTCTGTTACAGTTTCTACCTGATGGTTAAGTACTTGAATGGCAGGTTCGGCTTTTACGATGTAATAACCGATTAACATTCCAAGTGGCACAAGAATCCACCTGAATGGTAAAGAAGCCAACTGTTTTCCTAAAAAAGTTCCGATAGGTGCAAATCCTATATTCACTCCACACAAGAATAAAACAAGGCCGATATACGTATAAATAAGACCAAATACAATTCGTGCTATTTGTCTTTTCTGGTATCTGTGCGTAAATAGCTGGAAAATAGCAAATACTGCAATTACAGGTAATAAAGAAATAAAAACTTCTTTTGCATAGCTTGGTAAAGCCTTGGCGAAAACACGGGCAACGTCCTGAGTGGTTGATACGTTTTCTATCGGATTTACGGCATAAGCAGATTGGGTCGGCTTATAAAAGCATCCGAGTATCAAGACCGAAAGGATAGGACCGATACTTGAAAGAGCAACCAATCCAAAGCTGTCGTTGGCACTGTTCTTGTTGCTTATTACCGAAGCGAGACCAACACCAAGAGCCATAATAAACGGAACTGTCATAGGTCCCGTTGTTACTCCACCCGAGTCAAACGCAACGGCTATAAAATCCTTAGGCACTAAAAACGAAAGCAACAAAAGGAGAGAGTAAAGTACTATAAGTATTGTCGAAAGACTTATTTGATAACGGACACGGATAATTGCAAATGCAAGAAATGAACCTACACCAACAGCTACTGTTAAAATCAGAACAATATTGGGAATTGAAGGTACTTGCTGGGCAAGTATCTGAAGGTCGGGCTCGGATATGGTTATAATAGCACCCATAAGAAATCCGATGAGAAGAACCATAAATAACTTCTGGGTTTTGGAAATCTGAACTCCTATTCCTTCTCCCAATGGAGTCATGGCTATTTCAGCACCAAGTTGAAAAAAACCCATTCCGAAAATGAGCATAATTGCTCCCACAAAAAATAAAGCAATACTGCCCAAATCCATAGGGAATAGTATTATACTTATAATTAACACTATCGCTGTTATCGGAAGTACAGATGAAAGTGATTCAAGCGTTTTAGCTTTTAATATAGGATTCAACCTTAAACCCTCTTTCTTTTTTGTTAAATAGATTCATTTAATTATAACACATTCAATTCGTTTTTTCAACCTATATCACTTGATTTACTTTTTAATAACTTGTAAAAAAACAAAAGATAAGGATATGACAGCTTGTCACGTCCTTATCTTTTTTATCATATAGGAAATTGCTTTGAATTAACCTCGCCGTTTTGCCTTGTTTTAGTTTTGAAAAGGTAAGGAAAGGCGAGATTTGCCAGTGGCGGCTCGCCACTTTTTTATGCAGTCTAATCTATCACTCCGATTATAATCAGTCTGTCGTCATCGTTGTTTCCGTGGCAGGTTGAGAGGGTGATAAATTCACTTGTTGAGCTTGGAGTGAGATTGCTTTTGTAGTATGCCTTAGATGATATTTCGTTTATTAAATCATCATTTTCAAGGCTTGTGACGAAGGAATACCAGGAGTCGTTGCTCTTAAGCTGAACAACGGAAAAAAGCCCGTATTCTTTTACCTCGTCCCCAATTTGCAGAAGTATTCTGTCATGAGAATCGAAGAAGTCCCTGTCCAGATATTTCCTCAAATCGTAAAACATCGTTCCGTTTTTCATATTGTGAGCGTGGATAATGAGGTTTTGACCGTCTTTTTTGCAATCCCATTGCATAAACGGAGTTCCCGAGTAGCTGTAGTCACCGTAAAAATTGAGGCGCAGATACTTTTCTTTCTGGTAGGGGGTGTGCATTACGGGGTAGTCTATCGAGGTTTCGGGAATGGTAAGCCAGCCGAAAAAATCGCTGTTGTCCTTGTAAAGAGGTGCTAAATCCAAAACGTCGGGCAGCTGCTCTACAGACTCTGACGGCTTGTCCTGAGAGGGGAGAGGCGCTTTTGAAACGAGTATTGACAGATTTTCAAAGGTCTCAATATCTTTTCCTCTGTCAAGGTAATGCTTTACTATCATAAACGCCGAGAATAGCATAATCAGCGCGAAAATAATAATCAGCAAAATCAAGATTTTTCTTTTCATAGTATTTCCTATATAGCTCCACCTATCCCCGAAGGGATAGGTGGAAGGTTTTTATCAGATTAAGGTGAAGGTTATTTTGCGTACGTTTTGATTAACCATAAGAGCTCTTCGTAAGTAATCAAGCCCTTGCCGATAGCAATCTTGATTTCAGCAACGTTTAACACTTCAAATGCTTCGTATGACATCAGATGTGCGAATTCATCGTAGGTGAAGAGTCCGTATGTTTCAATATCCTGTTGCATCTTTTCAGCATCATAGGTCATATCGTTACCGACTTCAAAATAGCTTAACAATTCTGTTGCAGGTGGAACGTTAGAGAAAGTACCTTCTGCAATGCAGTTGTAGTAATCAGCACTTAAAACGCCCCAGGCTTCAATGTATTCTTCTGTAATGATTACGTCAACCAATTCAACAGCCTTATATCCGTCGCCGGCCATCTGTATGAAGCTGTCACCGATAAAGCTTGTAGCGTTGTTTGCATCAATGTCAACCCACTTGTTCAGATCTGCATTGAAGAAGCCGTGAACGTTTACGGCATTAACCTCTGTACCGTTTGCAAACACGAGCTTGATAATGGTATTGTAATCATAGCCGTGATTTTCAATAATTGAAGCATTTGCAACTGTGTAGCAACCGTTTACAAAGTCCCAAACGAGAAGCTCGTCAGCAAACGTTAACTCGTCAATACGCTTTTGCGAACCATCGCCAAGTGTAATAAGAGTATCAGACGTGAAGCAGGTATTCTTCTTACTGCTTGCGTTGATTGTTACGTTGCTTGCCGGCATTGTAAAGGAATAAGTTCCTTCGGCAGTCTTATTCAGTATAGCATTGCCACTTCCGTCTGTTACGGTAAATGTTCTGTTATCACTCTGAGTAAATGCAACTGTAACGTTAATTGTGTCACCGTAGTATGCCGTCTGACCATTTGTAACGCCTGTTACGGTTGCATTGGACGTTGTAACAGAAATTGTATACGCAGTTTTAGTCCATTGTGCATAAAGCGTGATAGTAGCTGTAGGTGTGTAGCTTTCGCCTGCACCACCAGCCTTGGTACCACCACTTGCTTCCGTATACCAACCAAGTAAGGTATAGCCTGTACGTGTTGCTGTGGGAAGTGTTAAATCGCCATCATAAAGCTCACTTGAAGTACCACAATCACCACCGTTTGCATTGTAGGTTACAGTAATAGGATCCTGATAGCGAGCATAGAGCGTAATATCTGCCATAGGATTATAGTATTCGCCTGCACCGCCTATTCTTTCACCGTTTGCCGTATACCAACCGAGGAAGGTCTTGCCTGCATAAGTAGCTTCCGGAAGAACTAAGGTCTTACCGTTAAATCTTTCGCTTTCGACAGCACAAGTACCACCGTTAGCGTCATAAGTTACTGTACAAGGTGCGCCCCACTGTGCGTAAAGTGTGATATTAGCAGAAGGTGTATAGCTTTCGCCTGCACCACCAGCCTTGGTACCACCCGTTGACGCAGTATACCAACCAAGGAAGTTATATCCTGAACGGGTCGCTGTGGGAAGTGTTACCGACGTAGCTGCAGAGGTTGCATAAGCAACGGTCTGACCACAATCACCACCGTTTGCATCGTAGTTCAAGGTGTATTTGATTGTAGTGCTAAAGTTTGTAGATGGGGTAGATGCCGATGTGCCGGAAGAGTTAAAGGTCTGCTGTGGTGAAGTGATTTGCTGACCGTTGTTTCCTATGAACTTGTAATAGTCAACGTACCAATACGCTGCAGTGGTAGTTGTATCCTTATTACTTGTTCCACCGTCATTTACAAAATAAATTATATTATCTTTCACCTTGATTTTACCGGTATATGTAGATCCACCACCACTATTGGCTCTTGCTAAGAAGCAGGTGTTAATAACACCACCGTCGGTCAGCGTGATTTCTACATTTGCCTTATTGCTGGTATATCCGGTAATTGTAATAGAAGCAACCTTGTTATAATCTGTGTCTCCGTCAAAACGCAGGTATCTATTCTGTGCGTTGTAGTCATAAATCTTTAATCCTGCAAGGAATGGCAGATATTGCTTAACGTCACCGAGGCTTGGCTTATAATAGCCCATTTTTTGATTATCAGTAACAAATACGAATTCGGCATTGGGAACGGATACGTCCTTTAACGAAACGCTTAATACTACGTTCCATGAATACGTTTTGGTTGTTCCGGTATTATTTCCGTTGTTATCAATGAGAATCTCATCTGTCACAGTATAGGTTACGTTATATTCGCCTGCCGATGAAAGAGCAATCTTTCCGTCGGTTACTTCGGCATTGTCGCAGCTGATTTGAAGCTTCAAATCTTGACCGGTGTATTTCTTGATGTCTACAAGTGTAGCAAGATTGAGCTCCTTGGTATCACCTGAAGGGAACATAACATTGATTGTGTTACCTTCACGGTAGCAATGCTCGTCACCACTATCCTTCTCGATATACTGACCACCAAGGTCGTCACTATACTTGAACTGTGGCTTGTAGATACCGTTTACAGTCGTTTTGTCTGCATTTTCGTAATCGACGTAAATCTGGTTTTCGGTAGCATTTTGCAAGGAATATACTTGTCCGTTCTGATTCATCATAGAAACAGTACCTAATGCATAGGGAAGACCGGTATTGTTTTCAACAATAGCTTCGTATGCATTCAGATAAATGATACCGAGGTTAGATGATTTTTCACCGTTAATAGTATGATTAAAGGCTGTAGTGTTAAGAGCAGTTTCTATAATAGTTTTTGCAGTGCCACTTGGCATAGCGTTCATATCATCACTATTTACCCAGTTATACTGCTTAAAGCTTCCGTTGAGTACAATCTTGGGATTGTCTACGGATTCAGGACCGACAAGAATACCTGTACCAAGCATAGTCTTGGAGGTATCACCAACAGTAGCTTTAATCTGATGCTGAATGGTGGTAACGTTGTTAAAGGTTACCGTATGACTGCTATTGCTCTGAATCTGTACGTTTGCAAGTGTTCCACATTCGAGAATAGTATCGGTAACGGTTACGTCACCCGTGTTGATAAAGAGATTGGTTCTCGCGCCCTTGATATAGCAGTTGGAAATTGTTGCATTGTCCGAAGCTACAACTGCAGAAAGCTGATAGAAGTATCTCACCTTTGATGAGTCGTTTGCATCAACCACGCTATCTCCCTTTTTAACTTCTTCATAGTAAAGGTATGCAGTAGGGTAGATAGATGCTTCAATTCTGAGGTTGTCAATCGTACCATTTTCGCTAACAGTGATAATACCCTGCTTCAGACCGTTGTTAAGGTAACGTCCGTCGCTTGTGTATCTGCATGTAAATCCGTTTCCGTAAACGGTGTATCTGCCCGAAACGGTGAATCCACCACTGATATCGTTAAGAAGAACAACGTTCCTTGAGGTTGCGCTTGTTGCTGTTGTAGCATTTATAGCATCAACAACTTCAAGAACTAACGTTTTGGGTGTAGCTTTGTTATTGTCTGCAATAGAAACAGCTACAACGCCTGTACCGGTGAACTGAATCTTTCTGCTGCTCCACAAAGCCTCGTTAGAAACAGTTTGTGTACAAGCACCTTCAAGATTATTTACCGTAACGGTAACCTCATCACCGAGGGATTTTCCGGCGTTAACGCCATAAAGCGTGCCGAGTGAGATTGCATTTTGATTTCCGACACGGTAAACGTATTTATTCGTGTTGGGGAATTTAACGTTGAATTTATCGCTGGTTTCAGCTGTTGTGATATTTACGTTTATAGACGTAGGCTCACAGAAGTAATAGTCGGAAATGGTAATCGTAGCAGCACCTGCTCCTGTGAAGGTCAATTTACCATTCGTCCAATCGCTTGCGTCAGCTTCAAATGTACCACTTGCATTGCTTGAGTTGTCAGCAGGAGAAACGAATACCTGAACCTGACCACCCTTGATAGCTACGTCGGACTCCAACGCCTTAAAGATTTCACCAATCTTTATCCATTCGCCGACAACGTATTCAAGGCTAACCTTTGCGTCATCGAGCTTTGTATCAAATTTTTCAACAGAGTCGGCTTCTATACGGTCGAGAATTGTTACACCTGCAATATCATCGACCTCCACGTGGTTTGCACCCCAGCCACATCCCGTAAAGAGCTGATTGAAGGGGAGAAGTATCATATGATTGTCTTCACGTGGGTCGGTGTGCGTATGAGCGTCAACCGGTGTACCGTCAGAATTTGCGTCTACACGGCTGAACTTGAAGTCCTGCTCCTTGTCGCAATAGTTCGGATTTCCGTTGTCAACGTATTCGCAATAGTAGTAATCGTTCCAAGCTCCGTAGTGAACGGTGCTGTTGCTTGCCTTTACGATGCTACCCTGAGATGAAGCGTTACCGATGATGTAGCTCTTGCTGAGCTTCGGTGTTTCGTTCAGGTAATCTACAGTACCGATAAGGCTTCCTGAATAACGGTACTGATAATACTGAAAGTCATCGCAAACGTCGTTATATACGTCCATTTTAGCTGCTACGTGGCAATTTGTAAAGGTAACTGTATTGTGTGTACCACCTTCTGTGTTGGTGTGCTTTGAGTTGTCCATCAGACGTCCCAAAATACCACCACAAGCAACGTCACAGCTTTCACGAAGAGCAGAAATTGTGTTAGTGTTGTCAATAGTGATATTTTCAAACACAAGATTGTCCACGTCACCGTCGTTTGAGTTGTAGTTAAGTCCTACGATACCACCGTTAGCCGCGTTGTAAACACGAGGGTTACAATTGGTCAAGGCGATATTCGCAAATTCAGAATCACCACCTGCATAAGCAGCAACACAACCGGTGGGCGTGTTTTCACCCTCTAAGATAAAATCGTCGATAGTCAAATTCTTGATTTCGGCATCATAAACCGAGCCAAAAAGACCAATGGCTGAATTCCAATATCCGTCATTGTAGTCGCCGTCCATTGACATGGTGCTTTGATAAAGTCCCGAAATAACGTTACCGTTACCATCAAAGGCACCACTAAAGTCATTTCCGTAGCCGTAGTATTCCTCGCCTGCCGAGTTTGTACCCTCCTGAAGCTTCCAATAGCCAATGGGATAGAAAACGTGTTCGTTTTCAATGCCACCGAGGTTTACGTCGGAGGTAAGCTTGTAATACGCCTTGGCATAGGATTCGTTGTCAGAAACTAATTTGCTCATACCGGCAAGCTCGTCTGCGTTAGAGATTAAGTAAGGTGATTTTTCAGTACCCTCACCTGCAAGCTCTACGTCGATAACACCCTTCCAGGCGTTTGCAGTTTCAGCAACGGTTGAGATTTCCGAGAATGACTTGAGTGCCATAACAACGTCACCTGTTGCAGGGTCATAGCTGAAGTCGTTGTGAATTGCAGGAGCTGTATTCACGTGCCTCATAGCTACGGGAGTTTCACCTTCAACGTGGTAGAGCGTGTAGTTACCTATGTTGAGACCAATGGGCATAAATTTGGGAATTGTAACGATAATTGGTGTATCGTTATTTTCCGAAACGCCGTCAACGTGTACGTCAACAGAGCGAGCCTGCTCACCGGCATTTACTTCGATATTTCTGTCGGTTGTGTTAAGCTCGGTAACTGTAAGAGTGAGCTTGTCAACACCGACGTTGACAACTACACCTTCAGGCACAACTGCACCGATACCTTCACTTGAAGAGAGGACAACAGACGCAGCAAGCTTGTTATCAGCGCCAACAACTACAGGAGCTGATACAGAAACGTCAACGTTTCCTGTGGGGAAGAAGGCGTCCTTGTCATAGTCAATTCCAAATGAGTCGTCCTCAGCAGTGTACTGAGTTGCAAAAATTCTGATATCAAAGGTTTTGTTAACGTCACCTTTAACAAGGTTGAGTCCCTGATACTCGTTGCCTGCTTCTTCTCTCATTTTGAGAGCGAGTCCGAGGTAAGCTGCCTGACCTTCGAGGAGCTCTCCAACGGTAGTTGTTCTGATTGTATTTACGAAATCTGCTATAGTACCAACCTTGGTGTAGCCTTCAAGCTCACGTGTTGGGTATGTAACAGCAGATGCGTCAGCAAGTACGCCATAGGGCTTTACGTAAACGTCAATTGCGTTTGCGAGTGTTGTGAGCTCATGGTCGGTAACGAACTGAGCCTGCCACTTGAGAGCGAGTGTTCCCTCGTTCTCAACCTTGAGAACCTTAACCTCTGTGTAGCCGGGCTCCCACTTGTCATAGTTGAACAGGGCAGTCTCATCGTCCTTGATAGAGGACCACGTGCCCGTTTCTTTGTCAAGTAACTCAAGGTCTACCTTTAAGGTACCTGACTGAATTTTGTTGTTCTTGCTTTCAACGCTGTC
>JAZNRH010000012.1:0-31562 GCA_045590615.1 Eubacteriales bacterium | reverse complement strand
TATCGTGCAATCTACCTCTTTTTTTCCTATCCCCTAACGAACAGGGCTGTAAAAAACTAATTTAGTTTTTTTACAGCCCTCTGTGTTTCAGGGGATAGAATTATATCTCCGGTATTTCTACTTTAAGCTCGTGTCCAAGCTCGGCAGATTTTACAATTCCGTCAATTATTACCTGATTGTAAAGAATCTGACTCGACGGTACGGGAGCAGGTGTGCCCTCTTTACAAGCATCGAGGAAGGTACGGATTTTCAAATCGAAGAGGTCTTCCCTCATATTGATAATGGGAATTTCGGTGACTGTCTGAAGTCCTGCTACCTCGTGGTAGAGCTTCATCGGTCCACCAACAGAGCCGTTCCAGCACTCTGTCGAGGGTATTCTGAGGCTTCCCTTAGTACCCATTATTATAGTATCACCGGGGGTGTCGAGATTCATTGCCCACGCAATACGGAAGTCGAGCACCACGTCGCCCTCAAGTCTTACGAAGCCTGCTGCAAAGTCCTCTACTCCAAAGAGCTCAGAATACTCCTTTTTCTTATCATCGGGGTAGCCCGAGTAGTCGGGGTCCTTTCCGAAGTAGCTTGACTTGTAGCCAGAAATTGTCAGGGGCTTGGGGTAACCGATTGCGTTGAGTACCATATCGAGTGAGTAACAACCGATATCACCCATTGCGCCGATGCCTGCAGTCTTGTCCTCAATAAAGCTTGTGCCAAAGGGGGTTGGAATTCCTCTTCTTCTGCCTCCACCCGTCTGAATGTAATAAATTTTACCAAGCTCGCCCGACTCGCAGATTTTCTTGATTTGCTTCATATTGGCATCCATACGGGGCTGGAAGCCGATTGAAAGCACCTTGCCACTCTTCTTTTCGGCACGCATTACCTCTACTGCCTCGTCAAGAGTTACGGTAAAGGGCTTTTCGAGCAGCACGTTTACCCCTCTTTCAAGAGCGTATATTGCAGGCTCTGCGTGCTGACGGTTATAGGTACAAATTGATACTGCGTCAAGCTCAAGGCTCTTATCGTCGAGCATTTCCTTATGTGATGCGTAATCGCATTTTGCACCCGTTATTCCGTGCTTATCAAGAAACGCCTTTGCCTTGCCCTCTATTATATCGCAGGCTGCAACGATTTCGACGTCGCTTTGGTTTTTATATGCCACCATATGAGCGTCGGCAATCCAGCCACAGCCGATTATTCCCACCCTGAGCGTCTTGCCCGTGACAGCCTTCTTTTCTGCTCTGACACTGAGGTCGTTGAGATTTTCCATTGATTTATCTGCCATTGTGTTATCCTCCAAAAATACATATCTGTATCATAATTGTATATTATTTTTTTGCTTTTTACTACACAAATATTGCTTTTTTGATTAAATATATTGCTCTCTTACGATTTCCACTTCTCCCTCGCGCGAGGGGGGATAGCCAAAAAGCTCCTTGTAATTCCGATAAAAAGTAGCGTAGTCCGAAAATCCACAGGCGGCGTAAACATCACTCGGAGCCGAGCCGCCTCTGATTAAACGCTGAGCCTCGTACAGCCTTTTTGACGTTATATATTTCTTTGGCGTTGTCATAAGATACTTCTGAAATATGTGGTGCAGATGACTCTTGGTTACGTAAAGCTCACGGCAGACCTCTTCTACGCCACTCAGAGTGAAAAGATTTTTATTTATATAATCGGTTGCCTTGGAGACGAGTGGATTAAGCTGGGCTGACCGTCTCTCCTCCTTCTCCTTTGATAAAAGGTAGACGTTATAGAGAATTGTTCTGACAAGCGAGTCAAGTGCTGGCTCCGGACACTCAAGAAGCTTTTCAAATCTGTCAAGCTCCGAAAAAAGTGAGAGCACGAGGTCGTTTGAGCCCACACTGATTATGTCATGAATTGAAGGCAAAAGGCTTTTCAGCTCGGGGTCGATCAGGTTCTGGTCGATTAGTATATCGTATCTGTCGTAGTCCGAGCCTGCCTCGATAAAAAATCGATGCTGAAGAGACGGGGGTATTAGTATTATATCATTCGGAGCTACCTTATATGCCCTGCCCTCTGCAAAATATGAGCCCTTGATTTTTACAAACAGCATAAGCTCGTATACGTCGTGCTCGTGCAAAGTGAACATTTCGGGCTGAACGTTTTCAAAGAGATTGTGGTTATATACCACGATGGAAGAAGCTGACATTTTATCACCTCGCCCTTATTATACCACAAAATTACACTTTTTGCAATACAAGTGTACATTTTTTGCTCTTTACATAACAAAAAGTGTACTATATAATGAAGGTACAATATTTAATAAGGAAAGGACTACGGTTATGAAAAAACTGAGAGTTGCCCTTATCGGTCAGGGCAGAAGTGGCAGAAACATTCACGGTGCATTTTTCAGAGGCGAGCTCAACAAGCTCTTCGAGGTTGCCGTTGTAGTTGACTTCGACCCACAAAGAAGAGAGGAAGCTCCCGAGCTTTATCCGGGCTGCGAGACCCTGGAAAAGTATGAGGACTTATTTGGAAGAAAAGACATTGATCTTGTAGTTAATGCTTCTTATTCCGAAATGCACTATCCCATATCCATTGATTTGATGAAGCACGGCTTCAACGTGCTCGTTGAAAAGCCGATGGCTAAAACACGCTACGAGTGTGACGATATGATGAAGGTTGCAAAGGAGAACAACGTTCTTTTAGCAGTATTCCAGCAGTCGTTTTACGCTCCCTTCTATACCTTCCTCAAGGATTATATCGCATCGGGCAAGCTCGGTGAAATCCAGCAGGTATCGATTAAATACAACAACTTTGCACGCCGTTGGGACTGGCAGACGCTTCAGGTTAAGAACGCAGGTGGAATTTACAACACAGGCCCTCACCCAATCGGCTTTGCTTGTGACTTGCTCGGCTTCTCGGACGATATCAAGGTTGAGTATTCAAAGCTCGCTTGTTGTCTGACGAGTGGTGACTCGGATGACTTTGCCAAGATAATTCTCAGTGCACCCGACAAGCCTCTCGTTGACGTTGAGGTTATTTCGGTTGATGCATACAGCCCGTTTAACGTAAAGCTCTTTGGTACGAGAGGCTGTGCTGAGTTCACTCCGTTTACCTACAAGGCAAAGTACGTGGTTGACGGTGAAAATGAGCCCAGACCCGTTATTTTCGAGAGTATTAAGGGAGATGACGGCCTCCCCACCTACTGCGCCGAAAGCCTCAGAGCACACGAGGAGAGTGGCGAATTTGAGGGTACTGCCTTCAACGTTGGTACTGCCAAGCTTTACGACACTGTTTACGATGCAATCGTGAACAAGAAGCCTCTCCCAATCGGTCCTGAAGAGGCTGCAAAAATCATCAGCGTTATCGAAACCGTACACGCACAAAATCCACTTGAAAGGAAGTTTTAATTATGAAAAAGATAGCTATTCTCGGATGTGAAAATTCACATGCCAATAATTTTTTGAAGTACAATATCAAGGAAGGTATGTTTGCCGATGAGATTGAATTCGTAGGTGTATTCAGCGAGGACGAGAGCGCTGCTCAGAAGCTCAACGAAGAGTTTGGCGTACCCGTTATGAAGAGCTACGACGAGCTTGCAGGCAAGGTTGATGCTATTATGGTTACTGCCCGTCACGGCAAGAACCACTACAAGTATGCTAAGCCTTATATTGAAAAGAACACAGTTATGTTCATCGACAAGCCCATTACTACAAGCGAGGCTGATGCCATTGAATTTATGAAGGTGGCTAAAGAAAACTCAATCAAGCTCACAGGTGGTTCTTCATGTGTTCACGCCGACCTCGTTCGCTCTCTTGCTAAAAAGAGAATGGACGGTGAGCTGGGCAGAGTGCTTGGTGGTTATCTCAGGGCGCCCGTTAATATGCAAAACGATTACGGTAATTTCTGGTTCTATTCTCAGCATCTTACTCAGGTTATGTGCGAGGTGTTCGGTTATTATCCAAAGTCGGTTCAGGCTTTCGTGAAGCTTCCTACCGTTACGGTGGTAGTAAGATACGACGACTTCGACGTTACCCTCAGCTTTGAAGAGGCTGTTGACGGATATTTCGTTTACGTCAACACCGACGACGATATCGTAGGTGGCAGATATATGCTCGACGTTGTATTTTCAAGAGAATTCGAGGAGTTCAGAGGACTTCTCAACGGTGACGAGCAAAGACAGAGCTACTCGGAATTTATTGCACCCGTATTCGTAATTGATGCAATCAACCGTTCGCTTGAAAGTGGCAAGGAAGAGCCCGTTCACGCTTTTGAGGAAATATAATGGCTCGCTTTATAATTTCGGCTTTTGCCGATGAATACAACAACGACATTGACGTTCAGCTCAGAGCGCTCAAGGAAAACGGCATTACTGCCATTGAGCCGAGAAACGTCTCGGGCACTAATATTTCATCCCTCAGCGACGAACAGCTCAGCTCTCTTGCTCAGAAGCTCAAGGCTGCCGACATCAAGGTGTCCTCTCTTGGCTCGCCCTTAGGAAAAATCAAGATTGACGACCCTATGGACGAACACCTCAAGCTGACCGAAAGATGCTGTCAGATTGCCAACGCTCTTGGCTGTGACAAGATAAGAATATTCAGCTTCTATCTTCCAAAGGATAAAAAAGCAGAGCTCAGGAGTGAGGTAATTGCAAGACTGAGCGCTATGCTCGACATTGCCGACAAGTACAAGGTCAGACTCTGCCACGAAAACGAGGCAGGCATCTACGGTGAGTCCCCTGAAATGTGCTCCGACCTCTTAGAGCATTTTGACGGTAGACTCGGCTGTGTATTTGATATGGGTAATTTCGCTCTCGATGCTTACGAAACTATTTCTGCATACGAGCTGTTGAAGAACAGAATTGATTATTTCCACATCAAAGACGGTACTGCAAAGAAAGAAATCGTTCCCACCGGACTTGGTGAGGGTAATATTGCTCAAATCCTCTCGGATTATTCCAAGAGCTTTGACAAAACTCTTTACGTTACCCTTGAGCCACATCTTTTGACCTTTGACGGACTCAAGGCTCTGACAGACAAGACCTTCTCCTATCCGTATCCCTTCAAAACGTCTGAAGAAGCATTCGTCGATGCGCTTGGCAGACTGAGAAAGATAATTGGATAAAAATAATAGGCTGTAAAAAACCAATTCGGTTTTTTACAGCCTTTTTCTTTTAGTAATATAAAACTAAAATTAAACAAATTATGCTTTTCGGGAGTCCAGAGGGTGCTTTTTGCTAAAAAGCGCCTCTTGGTGCAATATTTACTTCGCAAACGTTATGGTTGAAAAGCTACGCTATTGTATTAAGAAAAACTAACCAAAAACAAATAACACTGCTTTTCGGGAGTCCAGAGGGTGCTTTTTGCTAAAAAGCATCCTTTGGTTTTATGAGGGTTCGCCTTTTTTTACAGCCCCTTTTCTTCTGCATCGACGTAAGCCGTCCAATAGGTTGAATAGGTAACGAAGCCCGGCTTTGCTGCAGGGGGCTTTTTTATATGCCTGACAAGTGTATAGTCAACGGCAATATTTTTGCCCTCGGCTGAAGAATTGATTGCTGCAAGCTTTGCTGCATAGGTGAAGTCCTCTGCCGGAGGCTCTTCGCCATTGGTTTTCATTATTACGTGACTGCCTGCAAAATTCTTGACGTGGAACCACCAGTCGTTCTTGTCGGCAAAGCGAGTGGTGAGATAGTCGTTTTGCAGATTATTTTTACCGATATATATTTCAAGTCCCGAAGGAGAGGTTGTGCAGATAGGCTTGGGCTTCTTCTTTTTCTCTGCAGTTCTGAGCTTTTTTCTGTCTCTCTTTGCATAACCCCACATTGAGAGCTCCTCTCTGAGCTCGTCGAGGTCTGCCTCGCTCTCTGCCCTTGAAAGACTGTCTAAAATAGCATCGATATACTTAAGCTCGTCTCCGGCTTCTTCAAGCTGTCGGGTGAGCTCAACTCTTGCGTTCTTCTTACGGTTGTATTTCTTGTAGTAGCGCTGGGCATTCTGCGACGGGGAGAGTCTTTCGTCGAGCTCAACGGTGACCTCGGGATAGCCCTCAACGGTATAGTCTACAGCCGTAACCGACCTGTCTCCCCTCTTTATACGGTACATTTCCTGCGAAATCAAATCTCCGCATTTTCTGCAATAATCCATCGTCTCGGTCTCGACAAGCTCTGCCTCCTGAGCCTCGATTTTTTTGAGCAGTCGGCTCTGGCTCTTGGCGAGCAGGTGGAATATGTCCTGAGAGCGTTGCTTTATTCGCTCTGCCTTATCCCTTGTCGAAAAGAAGGCGTCTATCATATCGGATACGCTGTCTGCCCTCTTGACTACTGCCTTGTTTTCGTACTGTCTTATATCAATAAACGAGTACTCGAAGGGTACGTCGGGCGTTTCGGTGCGACAGATGAGGCAAGGTGAAAGATTGTTCTCATTGAGTGCTGTATAAAAGGACGAAAAGTGAAACCACAGCTTGTCCATATCAACGCCCGAAATCGACGCTGACGAGTCAAGGGCAGCACGATAAACTGCCTCTCGGGCAATAAGTGGAGCGACTCCGAGAAGGCGGGAAGTAATCGCCTTTTCTGCAACGAGTGTGCTGTCAACTGCCGAAAGGGTGGCAATAAACTCGTCCTTTGTAATCGTGTTGGGGTCGAGCTTATCCTGCATTGGAGGAAGCTCGTATTTCATTCCCATAATAATCGGTCTCTTTGATGCGTCGGATATATCCGAGGTGCGAATTGCACCGAGTATTTTTTTGTCAGAGTCGCAAAAGATGATATTACTGTGCTTGCCCATTATTTCGGCAATCAGATACTTCTTTGATACATAGCCCATTTCGTCCTTGAAATCAAATTCAAGCTCTGCCACTCTCTCAAAGCCAAGCTGTCTTACGTGGGCAAGTCTTGATGATGAGAGGTGCTTTCTCAATAGCATACAAAAGGCAGGTGGTGTATTGGGGTTTTCCTTGGCGCTCTGTGTCAGGTGCAGACGTGGGTTGCCTGCGCTTGCAGACACGACCAGCCTCATATTCTCTCTGCCCACGTGGAGAAGAAGATGTATTTCATCTCTCTCGGGCATTGCAATTTTATCTATTCTTGCTCCGTTAAAGCCATTTTCCTCACCGAGTCTCACATCGAGCTCACGGGTGACGGCACGGAGCATTCCTGCGTCAAAAGCCATAATATATTCCTTTACTGTTGGGTGATAAAGCTTGAGGGGGATTTGCCTCGGTGTCTGTCTACTCTCAGCTCAAATGCGCTCTCTATGGCATCGGCTAAAATATCGACAGCGCAAACTTCGGTTGCATAATGACCTGCGTCAACTATAGTTATTCCGTAGGGCAGCTCCTCCATTGCAACGCTGTAGGAAACGTCGCCCGTTATCATTGCGTCAGCGCCAAGCTGATATGCTGTATGAATAAAATCCTTGCCTGCGCCACCGAGCAGAGCTACTCTTTTGATTGTCCTGTTGCCCTCGTAGAAAATGACGTCGGTGTTGAGGGCGAGGGATACCTCGGCTGAAAATTCGGCAGGTGAGCTTTCGGGGTAGTCACCTATTCTGCCCATTGGATTTTCGCCCTGAGGACCGAAGCCCACGGGGTTGATGAGTCCGATTTTCTCGGCAAGCAGGTCGTTTATTCCACCCTCTGCGCTGTCAAGACGTGTATGGTAAGACAAAACGGATATTCCGTTTTTTATCATTTTTGCAATTTTTTGAGAAAGGGCTGAGCTGTCAAGCCTCTTGATTGGTCTGAAAATCAAGGGGTGATGGCTAACAATAAGATTTGCGCCAAGCGCTATTGCACGCTCTATTGCCTCGTCGGTAACGTCAAGGGTGGTAACAACACCCGTCAGCTCACTTTCGGGGTTGAGGTATAACATATCTCCGTCGTTGTCCCACTCCTCACTGAGAGAGGTGGGAAATCTGCTATCCAAAAAATCTCTTATTTCTTTAATTTTCATTGAGCTTACTCCTTATATTCAGGATTTGACGGCGAAGCTCTCTTTCGTCGTCGGTGCTTTCTCCTGCCTCACGCTTTCCGTAAATACGGTTGTCTATGTCGTGAATGATTTGTGCAATCAGCTCCGAAAGAAGCTTGGCATTGCCGTCTGCTACTGCCATTTCCACGTTGCCCGTCAGAGCGTCAAGGGTGGAAATATTACGCTTCACTCCATCAAACCCCACCGACATAACCGTATAAATTTTACCGTCCTCCTTGACGAGCGTTTCCTTGTCGATATAAAAGCCATCGGCAAGAAGTGAATGCCTTAAAACAGGGAGCTTGGTCATTGGCTGGAGAACTAAATGTACATTTTTATTTTTAAGAAAAGGGGCGTCCGAGATAATCGAATATATGAGCTCGCCTCCCATTCCCGCTATTATAAATTCGTCGGCAAGCGAATCGAAATAGGCTGCTCCGTCGGTGAGGACGGTAGTAATCTTGTCGCTGAGTCCGTATTCTTCGATATTCTCTCTTGCCCTTTCGAGTGGTCCTTTTCCAATGTCCGAAGCATATGCCCTCGGACATTTTCCACTCTCAATCAGGGCGATTGGCAGGTAGGCGTGGTCTGTGCCCACGTCTACTGCTACCCTTCCCTCTCTTACAAGCTGAAAGGCGGCAGTGAGCCGCCTTGTGAGTTTCAGTTTTTTCATTACTTTGATGCGAGATAGTCGTTAATCTTTTCTACAAGCTCGTCTGCATCGGTCTGATGAACCTCACACGCTTCCTCGATTGACTCTCCTCTTGCCGAGGGACAGCCAAGACAATGCATTCCTATTTCAAGGAAAAATCTGCCTGTTTCTCTGTCGTAGTCGAGAATGTCTCCGATGATTGTCTGTCTTGTTACCTTTTCCATAATTTTTTCTCCTTTATTTTTTATTGTTTATAACGTATTTATTTACAAGCCTGATACCCATGCACACAAGTGCCGGTACAAGTCCTGTTGCGAATGAAAGCGCATAGCTCTGAGCATTAGGGGTGGCTATGCCAATCAGAGCCTCGAAGGGTGGTACAAGCGTAAAGAGTGCAAGCACGCCAAACGAGGTCAGGGCTGTGATGATGAGATACTTATTCTTAAACACACTTGTATCGAAATTCTCCTCACAGGAGAGTGCAAACGCCATAAAGACGGCGCTGGACACAAGGGTGATAAAGGCTGAGCCACTTGCTGCCTCAGAGCTCGAATTAACTATTGCGGCTGCCTTTGCCGACAAGGATATTACTCCTCCACTCACGAAGGCTGATATTGCCGGTATGAGCAGAAGGTTCTGAGCGTTGATGCTCTTATTCTGCGCTCCGAAATCGTCCTTTAGCTCCTTACCGTTCAGCCCTTGAATTGCAAGGGAAAACAATAATGGAAGATAGACTAAAATTGCGTAGCTCATTATTGCGTTGGGAGTGAAGGTGAAGCTACCTAAAAACAGAATAGAAAGAAGCGTTGAAAAGAGCAGAACGAACTGAAAATTGAGAGCATACTGTAAAATATGCCTTGTATTACGGTATACTGAACGGGCATATTTTATACACTCGTGAATAAGCTCGAAGCCTCCGTCTATAATGATGTCCGAATTCTGTCTGACAGCCTCATCGCTGACGTCGGACGGACAAAACGAGACGTCTGCCTCAAGCAGTAAGCTCAGGTCGTCAACGCCCGAGGTGGTAACAGCAATTATGTCTCCGTCCTCCTTGCGATAGGAAGCGATTTTAGCTCGCTCCTCGGGTGGAAGCCATACAAACACCTTGTAGCTCTTGAGGTCGGCTCTGAAAACACCGAGCTCTAATTTTTCGTACTCCTTGTTTTCAATCACCTTGTCTTCATCGCGAAGAAGGGAAATGCTCTTTGCAAAGCCGATTGAGGTGGAAAGTCCCTCCGAGGTCATCAAAACGACGTCAATTCCCGATTTCCGACACACGTTTACTGCCCTTGCAGAATCTGCCTTGACAGCCGTATGAAGTCCTATGTAGCCCTTGAGAGTATAGTCTCGGTTGTTGTCAATCTGACCTGCGCCTTCCTTGTATTCTATTTTCTTGACTGCTATTGCAACGACTCCCTCGTTGCCCTGCGCTATTACGCGCGACATATCTCTGACAGAGCGCCTTTCCTTTTCACCGAGATATTGCGCTCCGTGATTGTCTATATACGAGCAGGTCCTGAGCACGATTGACGGGCTGCCGATTGAGACTACGAAAAACTCCGAGTCTCGATAGACTATTACCCTGCTCATTCCATTTTCTTCGGTAAACGGTCTCTTTTCCAAGAGAAGATATTTGTCGTAAAGAGAGGCTTGTGGAATACCCATTTCCTCAGCGCAATCTACAAGCGAATGCTCTACGCTTATTCCGTTATAGCAAAGTCCGTTTTCTCCACCAACCGACGCCACTACGGCAAGCTCAAAAAGCTCTCTCACGTCCTCGTCTGTCGCTGATCTGAAGCGCTTTCGCTCGTCGTTTACGTAGACGGTGCTCGGCTTGGGGTTGGACGTTCTGAAGTATCGGCTGTCATCAACTATTATACAGCTTATATCGCACATTCTGTCAAGAGATGACATATCTCTGACGGTGCACCCCTTGTCGTATACCCTCTTTGCACCTACCGACAAGGTCAGGTCAAAGAGCGTCAATATCAGCTCGGGCAGAGCTGCGACGGCGAGAGTGAGTGAGAGATACAAAACGTTGAAAACGCTCTGTCCCTCTATTACGCCAAAGACGAACATCAAAAAGCAGACCAATATCCAGATGAGTGAAATCTGTCTCGAAACGAAGGATGTGATTTCAAATATTCTCGTTCTGCGTGCGTGCTTGGAGCGTGAGGTGAGCTTGTTGTTCTTATCGAACACCTGCTTACCCGTATTGCAGACGAGCACTCTTGCCATTCCCGACAGTACTACGCTCCCTGCAAAAATTATGCACTCGTAGTAAGGGACACCCTTTCCACTCAGAACTGCCTCCTGAGATATTTTTATTACCGACGAGGTATTACCCGTAAGCTGAACCTCGGAGACTCTGAGTGAGTCCTGCCACAAGACGAGTGCGTCACAGGGAACGACGTCACCAAAGCCGAGAAGCATTATATCTCCGGGTACTAACTCCGAATAGTCGATGAGCATTTCTCTGCCCTCTCGTATTACCCTGACCCTTGTTGAGCTCTTGTTAAGGAGGGCTGATATTTTAGTGCAATATCTCAGTGAAATATAGCGAAATACCACGTAGACTACGGCGAAGAGAAACAGTGAAAACCACGAATAGCCCGTGCCCTCGAATTTGAGAGCCAAGAGTGAGGCTACCGAGAACAAAATGGGCATTACGTCGCTGAACACGTTCTTGAAAACCGACCAATACGACTTGGAGGAGGGTATGGTCGATGGAGCAAACTCCCGTCTGTTCTTCACGACGTCCTCGCTCGAAAGTCCCGTATCTGCATTGGAGTGCAACAGCTCAAGGAGCTTATTTGCGTTAAGTTCAAGCAAATTCATTTCTATTTACACACTACCTCAAGTTTTTCGTTATCGGTGTCAACGGTAATCACAGAGAGTCCCGTTTCGTATGACACTATCATTTTTTCCGCGATTATATCCTCAATCTTGGTCTGGATATAACGTCGAACGTTTCTCGCTCCGTACTTGTCGCTATAAGCTTCTTTGGCAATGAGCTCGACTGCGCTGTCGCTATAGGTGAAGTCTATCGCCTTTTTGTCGAGCACACCCTTCAGGTCGGAGAGCTGAATTCTTACGATTTTTTCAATTTCGGCAACGCCGAGACGGTTGAAGGTGATAATCTCATCAACACGGTTGATAAACTCGGGGCGAAGAAATTCTCCGAGTGCCTTCTCGGTTTTTTCCTCATCACGCGTTGCTCTGCTCGACGAGAAGCCCGAAATGCTGTTAACGGATGCCGAGCCTGCATTGGTGGTCATAATGAGTACGGTATTCTCAAAGTTGACCTGCTTGCCGTGGGCATCGCTGATAACTCCGTCGTCCAGAATCTGAAGAAGTATATTCATAACGTCGGGGTGCGCCTTTTCAATCTCGTCAAAGAGCACTACCGAGTAGGGCTTTCTACGGATTTTCTCGGTGAGCTGTCCTGCCTCGTCGTAGCCGACGTATCCGGGAGGCGCTCCTATAATTCTTGCTACCGAGTGCTTTTCCATAAACTCGGACATATCGAGTCTGATTAACGCCTCGGGTGAGTCAAAGAGCTCGGAGGCGAGAATTTTCACAAGCTCGGTTTTACCAACGCCCGTAGGTCCTGCAAAGATGAAGGAGACGGGGCGTCTCTTGTAGGCAATGCCGACTCTCGAGCGCTTGATTGCTCTGCATACTGCCTCTATCGCTTTGTCCTGACCGATGATACGTGACTTCAGCCCCTGCTCTATTCCCTCAAGCTTTTTATAGTCGTTTTCGGCTATATCGCTTGCAGGAACTCCCGTCCATACCTCGATTACTCTGGCAAGGTCGTGTTCACGAAGCTTGATTTCGCTCCTCTTGAGAGCAAGCTCGTCAAGCTCGTTCTGTGCCTTTATCTCGGCAACCTTGACGTCGGCAATCTTTGAATAGACGTCGTCGGTAGGCTCGCTGAGAGCCTCGAGACTCTCACGCTGTGCCCTGAGCTTTTTCGTCTCTGCTTCAAGCTCTGATATACGGTTGATTACAGGGCTTTCAAGAGCCACTCTTGCGCACGCCTCATCGAGAAGGTCTATTGCCTTGTCGGGTAAAAATCTATCGGTTATATAACGCTCCGAGAGAATTACCGTCTTTTCGATAATATCCTCGGGCACTACTATTCCATGGAAGCTCTCGTAGTACTTTTTAATGCCCAGGAGTACCTCTACCGTATCGGAAACAGAAGGCTCGTTTACCATTACGGGCTGGAAGCGTCTTTCGAGGGCCGAGTCCTTTTCGATGTACTTTCTGTACTCTGAAAGAGTGGTTGCGCCAATGAGCTGGATTTCGCCTCTTGAAAGAGCAGGCTTGAGTATATTGGCAGCGTTCATTCCACCCTCGGTGTCGCCCGTACCCACAATTGTGTGTACCTCGTCGATAACGAGAATTATATTGCCAAGAGCCTTGACCTCTTCAATGAGTCCTCTTATTCTGTTTTCAAACTGTCCTCTGAACTGAGTGCCGGCAACAAGACAGGTCATATCCACGATGAATATTTCCTTGTCCTTGAGCTTATACGGCACGTTACCGAGCGCTATTCTCTGGGCAAGCGCTTCGGCAAGAGCTGTTTTACCGACTCCGGGCTCTCCTATGAGGCAGGGGTTATTCTTCTGCCTGCGACACAGAATTTGTATAACTCTGTCAAGCTCCTTGTCTCTGCCGATTATATTGTCGAGCTTGCCCTCTCTCGCCTTGGCTGTAAGGTCAATGCAAAATTGACTGAGGAATTTTCTTTCCTTTTCACCCTTTTTCTTTTTCGTCTGATTCGGAGTCTCACGAGCCTTGTCGGGCATATTGGGATTTGCCATAAAGAGCCGTCTTAAATCGAATGCCGGAGCGCCCGTATTGTCTGCGCCGTCCTCGGTGGGTATGAGTGAGGACAGGTCAGCCCCCTCCATTCCCTCCATTACGTCTGCCATCTCGCCCGAAATCTGCTCGATTTCATCGTCGCCGAGTCCCATCTTTTCAAACACGTCGGTGACGGGCTTGATGTTAAGCTCCTTTGCGCACTTGAGACACAGTCCCTCCTGCTTTTGCTCGTTTCCTTCGATTTTTGTTATAAACACAACTGCAGGACGTACCTTGCATCTTGAACACATCTGCCACATAAAAAAACCTTTCCGTTACCTTATCTGCTCCAATTCATTGCTGGAGTGCTTTATATTCTTTTCGTAATTTCTTACGTACATTACCAATGCAAAAAGCATAAATAGAATCAGCAGCACGCCGAGTGTAATTCTGATAGTATCAGACATACTCTCAACAAGCACTAAAAGCGTTGCTACTATGTAAAAGGCGACAGTGCCTGCCTTGCCATACCAGCTTGATTGCACGTACACCTTTTCTTTTTTCAGGGCAAAAATACTGCCCGCGAATAAGAACAGCTCCTTTGCTACAAGCACTGCTGCTATCCACCAGGGGATAAAACCACTGCACCACAGGCAGACCAGCGCTGCGACCTGCATACACTTATCGGCAAAGGGGTCAAGGATTTTTCCAATATCGGAAATCCAATTGAAGTGCCTTGCCAAAAAGCCGTCTACGACGTCGGTAAGTCCTGCGAACAGGAATACAACGACACCCATTACCCTCTCCTCCTTGAACTGAAAGAGCCATATAAAGAGGGGTACGAGTAATATTCTGAAAACCGACAAATAATTTGGGATATAAGACTTTTTCAATAAGCTCATTATTTTACTCCGATTTTAGTTATTATATTTCCGATTAAGCCCGAACGAGTCTGAGAGGTGAGATACTTATATAAAATCGTTCCTTCCTCAAAGCTCTGGGTGGTGAGGTGCTCTGCGTTAATCTTGACGTAAGGCAGAAGCATATCAACAAGAGCTACGAAGATTAATATGAATACGACGGACAAAAGCGCTCCAAGTATGAGTCCGAGTATTCTGTTGGTTGCGTTGAGTACGGGGAGCTTTGCGATTTTGCCAAGTATGAAGCCGATAAGCTTGACTGCCAGAACTGTTACAATAAAGAGGAGTATGAAAGCAACTACGTTGGAAACCGTATTGGCAATCGGTTTTGCGATAAACTCGACCATTGCATCTCCTGCGTTCTTGCCAAGGTTGGCGTACTGCTCGTTTATAGTGTCGATATCAAAACCAAGCTTCTCGATAAAGCCGAAAAACTCGGAGTGCTCTGCGTCAATCAGAGGTCCGATATCGGGAGACGCACTCTTGTCTATTCCAAGCCAGCTGCAAAGCCTTTCAAGTGTCATATCCTCGAAGAAGCCCTTGAAGAATTTTTCATATAAAAACGCTCCAACCCTCGTCGAAAAAACAGAGGCGACAATCAGGGCTATTATATTCTTCAAAAAGCTGATCAGCATTTTTATAAATCCGTTTTTGTACCCTACTACACAAAAAGTAATAAAAATCAACAATATCAAGCCATCGATTAAAAAGTTCATGCCGTTCTTCCTTTCTATTCTTCTTTGACTCCAAGTGCCACTGCCAAGCCGTCGTATATCAGATATACGTTTTCCTCGTCGAGAAGCTCAACTGCACGGTAGCTTCTGTCCGAATCATAGGTGCTGACCTTCTTCTTGTCGAGGTCAACGACGCTCACGTCCTCGACTCCGAGCAAAAACGCATATTTGTCTGAGATGCACAGGTCGGTAATTTCCGAGTTGATTGTGCTCTCCATATAAGTATTTCCCTTGCCGTCAAATATAAACATCGAGTGCTGTTTGCCCACTAAGTTTTCGTTGAGCAAGAGCAGCGTCCACTCTCCACCCACGTCGAGCTTTCTGAGGGATTTTGATTTGAAATACTGCTCGGCGAGAAGCCGTCCGTCTACCGTCACAATTCTCAAGGCACTGTCTGTGAGATACACTATGTTTCCATCGTCGTTGAAGGCGAGCTTCAAAACGAGCTCTGAGTTGAAGGAAAGAGTTGATATAACTCCCTTCTGCGCCTTTGAAATGACACTCAGCTCGGAGAGTATGTCGCCCTTGTCGGTGCTCCTGATAGTACCTATTGCAATATACACGTCGTCGTCATAGTGTATGTCGGTGGTTATGGAATACTTATCGGTGCTTTCCCAATTTACTATTTTCTCGAATCTCGAGTCAAAGGCTACGATCGCCGACGTTCTTCCCTTTGCGCCCGTCGATATACAGATATTGCCCTCACCGTCGATTGCAACGTCGTTTATCGGATAGTCCATCGTCTCCTCCCACAGCTTGGAAAAGGAGTTGTAAACTGCTATATACCTTGCGCCAAGGTCGTAGACTGCAAAGTATCTGTCCCCCATTGCTATTGCAGGAGAGGTGAGCGAATGAGAGGAGTCCAGAATTTCCTTGGACGACAGGTCGTATATCTTGAGCGAGGTCTTGGTCAGCACTACGAGGTCCTCCTTGAAGGAGGCTGTAACGGTAGCCGAGTCGGGCTCGAAGTTTATCTGCGTGTTATCGGGACTGCCAAAGCTCATAGGCTTGACGTCAACATATTTCATAAGGTATCTGAGATTTTCGAGCGTCAGGTCCTCACGGTAGGAGAACAAAGCAAACACAACGAAAATAACGAGTATAGCTATAATTACATAGCGCAGCTTTTTAATTCGTGAATGAGTGCCCGAATACTTGTTTTCGTTGTTGTCTGACATGGTGTCTCCTTTCATTATCTTAGTAGTTTACCTTGTAGAGATAGAGTCCGTCGGGCGCTGCAGTAAAGCCTGCATTTGAGCGCTCACGGGAGATAATTATTTCGTCGATTGGCATTTTTGCTCTGCCGAGGCTCACGTCAATCAGCGTGCCCACTATAATTCTCACCATATTGTACAAAAAACCGTCAGCCGAAATCGAAAAGGTAATGAGCTCACCCTCTCTGACTACGTCGGTGTGGAAAACTGTACGTGTAGCGTCGGTGATTTTTGAGCCTGCTGCCATAAATGCCGAAAAATCGTGCCTGCCCTCTATTTCCTTTGCCGTCTTCTTCATCAGCCCGACGTCAAGTGGTAGTGAAAAGAAGAGGGCTCTGCCCGACATAAATGGGTCGGGTATATTGGTATTGAGTATTTTATAGTGATATTCCTTGGACTTGCAGTCGTATCTTGCGTGGAAGGTGTCCTCTGCCACAAAACAAGTCTTGACGGCAATGGAGTCGGGCAAAAGGGTATTCATTCCTCTCACCACTGCATCGGTCGGAATAATTGATTTCGTTATAATATTGCAGACGTAGTTTTCGGCATGTACTCCACTGTCTGTACGGCTACAACCCGTAACCGTTGCATCGTCGCCGAAAAAGCGTCTTGCTATCTGTGTAAGCTCACCCTGTACGGTGGGTGCATTCTTCTGAAACTGCCACCCCTTGTAGCGTGAGCCGTCAAAAGCGATTGTCAGCTTATAGTTCATATTTTCCTCATAAAGCAAATGCCGTTGGAATTTGGTTGAAGGTGAAAAGCAGTACCCCGAATACAATCGCCAAAACAAAGGCGAGGGCATCAATTCTCCTGTAATGCAAAACCTTCATACGTGTTCTGCCCTCGTCGCCCCGATAGCATCTGCATTCCATTGCAACGGCAAGCTCGTCTGCCCTGCGAAACGCCGAGATGAAAAGAGGTATGAGAATCGGCAGGAAGGCCTTTGCCTTGCTCACGAGTCCACCACTGTCAAAGCCTGCGCCTCTCGCCTTCTGCGCATTTATGATTTTGTCGGTCTCTTCAAGAAGTGTGGGGATAAATCTGAGCGCAATAGTCATCATCATTGCGAACTCGTGCACCGGTACGTGGAGCTTCTTGAGGGGTCTCATAAGTCTCTCTATACCGTCGGTCAAGGTGATGGGCGAGGTGGTATAGGTGAGAAGCACCGACGTGCCGATAATAAGAGACAAAATTCTTATTATCATAAATATTGCGTTCATTATTCCCTTTTCGTAAATTTTTATAAAGCGCCACTCAAAGAGAGGTGCAACCGTATCGGTTGTAAGAAATATATTTATTATTGCAGTAAAGGCTATCAAGAGCATTATCGGCTTTATGCTTTTGATTACAACCTTACAGGAAATTCCCGAAACAGCTACGAGTGCGATTGCCGTAAGCAAAAGAAACGCTAACGAATAGGCGTTCTTTGCAAAAAATACCGTTATTACGTAGAATAAAACGAGTATCAATTTGGTTCTCGCATCAAGTCTGTGAAGTGGTGAATTGCCCGAAAAATACTGTCCGAGTGTTATATCCTTGAGCATTTTACTCCCCTTTTAACGCATTGGTGATTTTTTCATAAGCCTTATCAACGGTGTATATTCCACCCTCGTCAATCAGTCCGAGCCTTGCAAGCTCCTCGGTGACGAAGGTTATCTGTGGCAGGTCGAGTCCCGACTCTCTTATTACGTCGGGTCTCTTGAACACCTCTTCAACGCTTCCCGAGGTGAGTACCGTGCCTTTTTTCATAACTATAATTTCGTCGGCATAGAGCGCCATATCCTCCATACTGTGAGAAATCAATATTACGGTTGCGTTATGGCTGTCCCTCCAACGTCTTATTCCCTTAAAAATCTCGTCTCTGCCACGTGGGTCAAGACCTGCTGCAGGCTCGTCGAGTACGATGATTTCGGGCTCCATCGCCATTATTCCGGCAATAGCCACCCTTCTCTTCTGTCCCCCCGAGAGCTCAAAGGGAGACTTTTCGAAAAGCTCCTCGTCAACTCCGGCAAAGCCGGCAGCCGAGCGCACACGTCTGTCAATCTCGTCGGGCGCAAGCTTCATATTGGTAGGTCCGAAGGCTATATCACGCCATACGGTCTCCTCGAAAAGCTGATATTCGGGATATTGAAAGCAAAGACCGACTCTGAAGCGCACGCTTGAAATGTCACAATCCTTGTCAAAATAGGTCATACCGTCAAGAGTTACTCTGCCACTGCTTGCTCTGAGAAGTCCGTTGAGAAGCTGTGCTACAGTAGACTTTCCCGAGCCCGTATGCCCGATAATTCCCGTTATTTTATTTTCCTTAAACTCGATGTTCACGTCGCTCAACGCCTCCTTTTCAAAGGGGGTGTCGGGACTGTAAACGTACGAGACGTTTTCAAGCCTTAGTATACTCAAGTTTTTTACCTCTTTTTTGCCTTAATGAGCCTTGCAATTTCTTCAATAGTCTCTTCCTCGAAAAGAAGGTTTTCGGGAATATCCCAGCCATCTGCCCTCAGCCTCTGGGCAAGGTCGGTGACCTGTGGTACGTCAAGCTCTATTTTTCTGAGTCTGTCAACCTTGGCAAAAACCTCTCTGGGCTCACCGTCCATCTCTATTTCTCCGTCGTTCATAACGATTACTCTGTCGGCGTTGACTGCCTCGTTCATATAGTGGGTAATCAAAACGACCGTCAATCCCTCTCGCCTGAGAGCGAGCACTGCCTCAAGGACTTCCTTTCTGCCCTGAGGGTCGAGCATTGCCGTCGATTCGTCGAATATTATACATTCGGGCTGCATTGCTATAATGCCTGCAATCGCAACTCTCTGCTTTTGTCCACCCGAGAGCTGTGAGGGTGAATGCTCCTTGTATTCGCTCATATTGACTGCCTCGAGCGCACTGTCCACTCTCTGCCTGATTTCGCTTGGCGATACACCGAGATTTTCGGGTGCGAAGGCGACGTCCTCCTCGACGGTGGTGGCGACAATCTGGTTGTCGGGATTCTGGAAAACCATTCCCACTTTGCGCCTTACGTCAAATATTCTATCCTCGTCGGCTGTGTCAATTCCGTCGACAAGCACACGTCCCTGAGTGGGCACAAGTATTCCGTTAAAGAGCTTGGCAAGGGTGGATTTTCCCGAGCCGTTGTGTCCTATAATTGCAACGAAGCTACCCTTCTCGATTGTGAAAGAAAGCTCCTTTATTACCTCCTGCTGACAGGAGTCCTCTTCTCCGGTATAAGAGAAGCTGACGTTTTCAAGCCTGATAAACTCGCTCATAAATACCACCTTGCAGTAGCTCCACATGGGAGCACAAGTCCCGTCTGGGTAACGGGAAGTCCTATTTCGTCCGAGTCAACTCTGCCTCCACGCTTCTTTGCCACCTTGAGTGAAAGAAGGTAGGACATTGCGGCAGGCTGAAGCCCCGTCGTATACGAATTGAGAATTACAAAAAGAGGATTGTCGGACAGCACACTCTCACAAAGCTCCAGAAATGCTCCGATATTGTCCTCAAGCTTCCACATCTCGCCCGTAGGTCCTCTTCCGTAGGAGGGAGGGTCGAGAATAATTGCGTCGTACTTGTTGCCACGTCTGATCTCACGCTCAACGAATTTTGCGCAGTCGTCAACAATGTATCTTATCGGCTTATCGGCAAGACCTGAAAGGGCTGCGTTCTCCTTTGCTACACCGACCATACCCTTTGATGCGTCAACGTGACACACCGATGCCCCTGCAGCTGCACAGGCGATGGTTGCGCCACCCGTATAGGCAAAGAGGTTGAGCACCTTTATAGGTCTGTTGGCTGTCCTGATTTTATTCATTGCCCATTCCCAATTGACTGCCTGCTCGGGAAATACCCCCGTATGCTTGAAGCCCATTACCTTGATTGAGAATTTAAGACAATCGTATTCTATAGTCCACGAGCCGTTCATCTTTGGGTTTCTTATATCCCACGCTCCACCACCACTCTTTGAGCGATGGTATACTCCGTCGGGCTTCTTCCACAAGGGGCTTTCCTTGACGTTTTTCCAGATAACCTGAGGGTCGGGTCTTTGCAAAACGAAGCTTCCCCAACGCTCAAGCCTGAACGAATCAGAGCTATCAATAAGCTCGTAGCTTTTCCATTTATCAGCAATCCACATATAAAAATTCCTTTTCATTCAATAGTTACACTATTATAATATATTATCATATCACAAAACTTCGCATAAATCAACGGATTTTATACAAAAATATAATATAGTTTTCAACTTTTTCAAAAATCTCTTGCAAATATTTTTCTTATATAGTAAAATAGATAGAAGAGGTGAAGGATTATGACTGTTACAATCACCAACGCCGACGACGGTCTTACCATAAAGCAATATCTTGAACGGCGCTCCTTCTCTGCCCGACTCATCACCAGACTGAAGGCGAGAGAACGTGGAATTGTGCTGAACGGAGAGAGAAAAACCGTTCGCTGTATTCTGAAAGCAGGCGACGTTTTGGAGCTTGAAACCGAGGACACCGAGTCCTCTGAGAATATTCCCGTATCCCACCTGCCCGTCAACGTTCTCTACGAGGACGATTGGTATATTGCCGTCGAAAAGCCACCTCACCTTCCCATTCATCCGTCACGACGTCACCTTGACGACACGCTTGCCTCTCGCGTTATGGGATATTTTGAGGGGAAAAGCTTTGTTTTCAGAGTGTTGACGAGACTTGATCTGGACACGAGTGGAGTGGTGCTCATTGCAAAGGACAGCATCTCTGCAGCACGCTTTTCGGCTCTTCTTGCAAAAAGAAGGGTGGAAAAGGAATATATTGCAATCTGCGACGGCATTTTCAATGAAAAATGCGGTATAATAGATTTTAACATAAGGCGCAAAACCGAATTCGGTATGGAGAGAGAGGCTGTTGAAAAGCATGAGAGCACAGGCGAGCTCTCACCCTTTGGCGCTACAGCCGAAACTCACTACTCGGTTATACGCGAGGGCAACGAAGTCAGCCTCGTTCGTTTCAAGCCGATTACGGGCAGGACACATCAGCTCAGGGTTCACTCAAGGGCTGTCGGTCACCCTATCGTCGGGGACACTCTCTACTCACAGCCCTCCCCCTACATAGACAGGCAGGCACTACACGCATATTCACTCACCTTTTGTCACCCGATGACGAACAGAGAAACGAAAATTGTCTGCCCGGTGTCAGACGATATTACCCTTTGCGAAAGGAAGCTCTTTAACTGAATGAAAAAGAAAGCTACAATTTCCCTTTTTATACTGAGCCTTCTGCTTGGTGTTACCTTCAGGCTGTCCGAGGGCTTTTCGGAGTGGTATACCCTGAAAATTGCCCCTTTTATCAGACTTCCTCTCTCGCTTATCAGCTCGGTATTTCCCTTTTCGCTTGCAGAGAGCTTTATTTGTATTTTAATCCTCTTTCTCTTTTTAACAATCGGCTCGGGGATTATTCGCATATTCACAAAAAACTGCCACTTCAAGGTCTACTCGAAAATTCTGCTATGCTCGCTCGCCTTTATTTATTTCAGCTACGTTTTTATTTTTGAATCCTCGTATTCGAGAATGACTCTTGCCAAGGCGCACGGGCTTGAAACGGTGGAAATGTCTGCCGAAAACGTATCACTTGCACTCGAGAGCGTTGCTCTTGAGCTTGAAAAGATTTCGGACGAAATACCTTATATCAAGGGCAAGCCCACAAGCTCGGGAATGAGCTTTAACGAGCTTTCCGACGAGGTGCTGACGGCAGCAAAAAAGGCATCGGAAAAATACTCCTTTTATCAGCCCTTTGTATTCAGGGCTAAGCCGATTGCCTTCAGCCGACCTCTCGTTTATACGGGGATTTCGGGTATTTACACCTTCTTTACGGGCGAGTCCAACGTGAACACCGAGTTTTCGCACTACTCACTCCCCTTCACTATTGCCCACGAGTATTCTCATCAGATGGGTATTGGCTCGGAGAGAGACGCAGAGTTTTCAGCCCTTCTCATCTGCCTTGAAAGTGACAACCCCTATATAAGATACTCGGCATATTCGCAGGTGGCAATCACACTTTCAAATCTCCTCTTCACACTTGACGAAGAGGAATTTTACCAACGGTTTTCAACGCTTCCCGAATCGCTTGTTTCGGATATATATTTTTCGTCACTCGATCATCAGCGTTATTCCGAAACACTCGTTGACGAAATTGCAACAACACTCAACGATACCTACCTCTCGCTCAGTGGAGACGATGGTGTCATATCGTATAATCTCAGCGCACAGCTATACGTAGCTTATTTTGTGAAAGGATAGGTGCTTTATGAAAAAAACAAGACTCAGGGCGCTCGCTCTGTTTACCGTTATATCAATCGTTGCCCTGAGCCTCGCCTTCATAACAAGTGCAAACGGCTCTCAGCCGATAATATACAGAAACGATACCAAATATTCAATTACCGAGTACCCCGTTGAAATAGTCAACGGAGTTGCCCACCTTCCCGTATCGTTTTTTATAGGACTGAAAAACGTGCGATACGCCAACAGCACAAGACCTGTCGGCTTCTACTTAACAAACGAAAAAACGGGCAGGTTCTTCTCCTTCTCAGCCGACGTCTCCTCGATTATGGTGGACTCCGAGCTGACGGATATTTCCTTCCCCATTATAAATTCAACGGTATATCTCCCACTTGAATACTGTGCCGAAATACTCTCTTTGAAAATAGAAAAGAAGACCGACGGTAAGGCAACGAGAATAAGGGTGTCCGACGGTAGTGAAAGGCTGAACTTTGACGAGCTCATTGAGCTCTATGACCCAACCGAAACGCCCGACGATCCACCCGTAATTACTCCCGAAAGACCACTTGACCCGACCCCTCCCGTCGAGCGTGACAGCAGAGCTCTTCACCTGACCTTCAACGTCATTGGTGCGAGCAATATCGACGAAATATTGGAGCTGCTCGACGAGCAGGACACAAACGCAACCTTCTTTTTCGACAAAGATGCCTGCATCAAAAACCCGTCGTCACTCGTAAGGGCATTCGTTTCGGGGCACGAAATCGGAATATATCTTTCCGACTCACAAGCTGAGCCAAAGAGCGTAAACGATGCAATCTACTCGGTGCTCAATTTTTATACCCGTCTTTGCAAAGCCAAAACCGATACCGAGCTGACATGCGAGAGCTATCTTGCAATCAAATCGGATTTTGACGCAGACGATTGGCAAAATGAGAGCGCAAGGGAGACGGCAAGAGCGCTCTACAACAGCACCTTCTCAAATCACGATGCCGTTGCCTCCTTCCCGACGGGTGAAAAGACCGTTGCAACACTAAAGCAGTTATTCTACTATCTGTCAGACGACGAATATATAACACTCGACACAATTACTCTCAGCAGAAAGGAAAACTCGTAAAATGGAAAATCAGAAGAAGAAAATACTTATCATAGAAGACGAAAAGACCATTGCTGAAATTCTCCTTTACAACGTTAAGGCAGCAGGATATGATGCCGAAACGAGAAACGACGGAAAAAGTGGTCTCGACGAGGCACTGACAGGAAACTACGACCTCATTCTGCTTGACCTTATGCTGCCTTTGATGAACGGCTTTGAGGTATGCGCCAAGGTCAGAGAAAAGCTTGACACACCGATTATAATTCTGACTGCAAGGGACACAGAGCCAGATAAAATCAGAGGTCTTGACACAGGCGCTGACGACTATATGACAAAGCCCTTCAGCATAAACGAGCTTCTTTCAAGAGTACGCGCCAACATAAGAAGATACTCCAACGAAACAGTTTCAAGAAAAATAACCGATACCACAATCGTCCTTGGTGACATTGTTATTGACTGTGAAAACTATCTTGTCAAAAAGGGTGGAGAGGTGCTCGAGCTTTCCAAAAAGGAATACGACCTACTCGCACATTTTGCCAAGAATGCAGGCAAAATTTACAGCCGTGAAGAGCTGATGAGCGCTGTATGGGGCTATGAAAACTTCTACGGAGACCTCAGGACAATCGACGTTACAATCGCAAGACTCAGGCAAAAAATAGACGCCCCCAACGCCACAGAAAGTCTCATTCAGACCAAACGTGGTATGGGTTACTTTATAGCACCTCAAGACAAATAAAGATTAAGGAGACAAAAACTTGTACAGAAAGCTACAATTCAAAATAGTGCTCATTCTCGTCTCCTTCATCGTTTGCATTATGACGGTTATCGGCACTATACTAATCGGTAACATCTATACCTATTTCTCACACGACTTTGAAAATCAACAGCTTGCCGTATTCAACGAAGGCTTCATCGACGAGCTGGAAAAGAGCCTTGAATTTGACGACTACCCCGAGCGACTCAGCGATACTCTGTGGGCTTATTCGGCAAGACTCGGCATTGACGCCAACCGAAATTATTTTGTTCTCGACAAGGACGGAAATTACCTTGCAGGCTCGGTGAGCGAAGAGGACAGCAACATAAAAAAGACCGAAAACTTAGTACATGCAATTTCGGGAAAAAGCTCTCACAATCAAAAGCTTGGCAACTCCTCGACCGACTGGGCAGAGGTGCTCACCTCAAAGGACAATTCCCGTTCGGTTATTATCTACATCACCGAGGATAACACCGAAATGAAGGAATTCTCGTGGATGGTATTCTCGATTATTCTGCAATCACTTTTAATCGGTCTGATTATCGCCCTTATTCTTTCCTTCTTTCTCTCGAAAGCAATCGTTTCGCCGATTCAGAACATCACCAAAAAAGCTACCAAGCTTTCAAAGGGTGACTTCGATGAAAAGCTGACCGTATATTCAGAAGACGAAATCGGTACTCTTACTCACACCTTCAACAAGATGGCTGACACGCTGAAAAACAATCTCAACGAAATTTCCAATCAGCGTGAAAAGCTTGAATCGATTATCCACTACCTCAAGGACGCAGTTATAGCATTTGACAACGAGGGCGAGCTGATGCACATCAATCCCGAGGCAAAGACTCTTTTCAAGCTGTCAGACTCTGCCGAGCTGACTCTTGACAGGCTGATAGAAATTCTCGACCTTGATTGCCGAGCCGACGAGCTGATTATCAATTCCAACGAGTCGGTTATGCTCAACAACGTTATATACGACAATCGGGTTTTCAACGTAAGCTTCGGTAAATTCAACTTCAATCTCTCTGACAGAAGATACGGTGGCTATATTGCCGTTTTACACGACGTTACCGAGAGCTTTGAGCTTGACAAGTCGCGCCGTGAGTTTATTGCTACGGTCTCACACGAGCTTGGCACTCCTCTGACGAGTATTAAGGGAGCTACCGAAACCATCGTAGCTAACCCCGATATGCCCAACGACGTTAAAAATCACTTTCTTGATATGGTTATCAGCGAAAGTGACAGAATGACTCACATCGTTCACGACCTTCTCGTACTCTCACGTCTTGACAACAACCGAGTAAAATGGGAGCCTACCTCCTTCTCGATTACTCAGCTAATCGAAAAGAGCTGTCTCGTGCTGACGGTTGAAGCCGAAAAGAACGGTCAGGAGCTCTTGTATATCAAGAACGATGAGGCGCTGCCCGAGATAATTGCCGACAGAGAAAAGGTGGAGCAGATTCTGATAAACATTATACAAAACGCTATCAAGTACACTCAAAACGGTGGAAAGATTTTCATTACCTCGGATTTCAAAAACGTTTCGGGCGTTAAAGAAATCAAGGACGGTAAGTACTTTACCATCACCGTCACCGACAACGGTATGGGCATTCCCGAAGAGGATATCCCCCATATTTTCGAGCGCTTTTACAGAGTTGAAAAAGCAAGAAACTCGGATAAGGGTGGCACAGGTCTCGGCCTTGCAATAGCCCGTGAAATCGCCCAGTCTCACGGTGGAAATATACTCATTTCAAGCAAGCTCCACGTGGGAACGACAGTCAGCATTTATCTTCCTCAGAAGGCAAATTTCTAAAGAAAGGAGAACAAGCCGATGAGACGCTTTGTGGAAGCGCTTAAAACAATAATATTAGTATTCCTCGGAGCATCTATGCTTGCTCTCTGGACAGGTTATGTATACCTTCAATTTGACAGAACCGATGCCGAAAAGGCACAGCTCGAAAGAAGCTTCTGGATATTCAACGAAACCGAACAGACTCAATCGGAGTCAATACTCGATACTAATTATTTTTCACCCGTATCGGTAAGCCTCATTTTTTCGTCAAACGCCTATTCGTCGGGTATGAACGTTGAGCTCACAGATTCGCTTTATACAAGCTGTCTGCCTTTGATTAACGAAATTTTCTCGTCGTCCTACGTCTGCCAAAAGACAACTCCGGACAATTGGAACTCAGCTCTTGATGCCGGCGATGCAATTTTCATCGAATACCCGTCCCCCCTTCCCTATACTACCATTGCTCTTTTTGCTCAAAAGGGTGAGGATTACTGTGATTCAGAGGTATGCTACGTTGAAAAGCTTATTATCTATTCAGACTCCTCGGATACGCCGATTGCCATATCGAGCGACGGCAACGGCAACTACCATTCCTTTGTAAGAATCTCCGACAACTCACACTCCTTCATCTACGATTTTAACAGCAACAACCTTGCTGCATATACTGTCAATGAAGGATTTGTGCCCTTCAAATTCAATAAAAATCCCGATAATTCGAGGATTTTCAAAAATCTCCCTCCCGAATACAAGCTGTTGACTGCCCCTCTTTCGCTATCCTCGGCTACTCTCGAAAACCCTCTTAACAGCTCTCTTGATGCCATATTGAATAACGAAAGCGGCGACTATCTGACTCAGCTTGGCGACGGTGTTATATCCGAATTGCTCGACGTCTTTGAAATCAACCCGAACATTGCAGGCTACTATGCCGACAAAGATACAGGTATAGTTCTCGTCGAAAAGAACCACCGTCTTTCAATTCTCCCCAAAGGAGAAATAATCTACTCGCTGATTTCTGACGCAGCACCTATTATAACGACTGCCTCACTGCTCAACAGTGCAAGAGTTGACTTTACCTCATCGGAGCTTTTAACGGCGGCAACCGTATTTCTGAACTCGCTACCCAAAGAAATTATGGGTAACGAGGCAGAGCTCATTCTCGAAAAAATCAACTATTCCTCAAAGAATGACGAGATGAAATTCACGTTTTCATACTACTACAATCTCTCGGAAATTCTCTTGAACTCCGAAAAGTGCACGGCAGAACTCACCTTCAATTCCGAGGGCTTGATAAGAGCAATTCTGCCCACCGTCAGCGTATCGGAATACGATGGCGTTATCCTTTTGACAGATGACACTCTCACAACCGACATTCTGCCCTCTATCGTAGCAAATCTGACCGACTCGCACAGCATCAAGCCCGTTTATAGCTTCACAGGCTTCAACGAATCGGTAGCTCCACTCTGGGCAACGGGAGGTAGCGTAAATGAATTTGAGTAAATTAAAGCTTATACTTATCGTTTTATTCCTTCTCGTAAACCTCTTTTTTCTCTTTGAACTCAAAAGTCTCAACGATGCCAAGGAGCTTTTCACAGAACAGGAAATAGTCGAAGCTGTAGAGGTATTATCGTCAAAGGGCATCTCGATCAAGCCGTCAACGGTCATTGAGAAAAAAATCGTTCCAAAGACGGTCAAGCTCGATTTTGACAGCTCATCGGTCGAAATGCTGGTAGCTAAAATTATGAGAGGCAAGTACGCAAGCTTCACAATCCCCGACGGCCATCAATTCGCCAACGATGACGAAAATTTCTCGGTCTTCTCGGACTACACCTTTATATATCAGCACTCGTCGCACGAGCCGACCTATGCTGAGGTGGAAAAAGCGCTGCACAATGCGCCGCCTCTTGATGACGATTTGAAGAAAAAGGCTAAAAAACTATTAAAAAACACGTTTGGAACGCTCAAGGACGACAATCCCGATATTTCTGTCGCCGTCGAAGCCTATCACGAAGAAAACGGCTTTTGCTATCTCAAGCTGTCCGAGCTTATCAATTCCTCTTCAATCGACGGTGCTGAAAGCTGTATCGTTTTCAGGGACGGCAAGCCGATTTATGCCTACGGCAAATTCTTCTATTCAACGAGTGTCAAGGAATATTCAACAGATTATTTTGACAGTATAAATATCCTCTTTGAGCTTGAGAGCAAAGAGAGTGACATCGAAAAAATGGAGCTGATTTATCTGCCGATTTCTAACAATGACACGTCTTTTTATCTTGTGCCGACCTATAAATTCAGCTATTCCAACGGTGAAACTATGCTCTACGACGCCACGAGTGGCACAAAAAGATAATAAATTGTAAAATTATACTTTATTTTTTCGCTAAACTGTGATACAATATACTCAGTTATATTCGACACAGTGATTCTGCGTTTAACTCGCCCGAGGCGAATTTGCTATAAACTAAGGAGAAAAAACGTTTATATATGGATAAAATTTCGATTAACGGTGGTAAGCCTTTAAGTGGTGAAATAATAGTTTCAGGTATGAAAAACGCTGCAGTTGCTATTCTGCTTGCAAATATAATGGTGGAGGACGAATGTATAATCGAAAACCTCCCCAACATCAGCGACGTCAACGCTTCACTCGATATCCTTACTGCAATGGGTGCAACGGTTGAAAAGCTATCGCCCACCTGCGTTAAGATTAATTCGAAAAATATAGTTGCCTGCTCTGCTCCCGATGCGCTGGTGAAAAAGATGCGCGCTTCCTATTACGTGTTGGGCGCAGAACTTGCCAGATTCGGTCGCTCAACCGTCGCCTGTCCGGGTGGCTGCGATTTTGGCGTAAGACCAATTGACCAGCATATCAAGGGCTTTGAGGCGCTTGGCGCAACTGTCACCGTAACCGATAACCACATCGTTGCAATTACCTCGGGTGGAATTGTCGGAGACTCGGTATTTATGGACGTCGTTTCGGTTGGCGCTACAATCAATATTATGCTCGCTGCAGTAAAGGCAAAAGGCGTTACCGTCATTGAAAACGCTGCGCGTGAGCCTCATATCGTTGATACAGCCAACTTCCTCAACGCTTGTGGTGCAAAAATCAGTGGCGCAGGTACCGACGTTATAAAAATCACGGGTGTCCCAACCCTCAAGGGTGTAAGATATGCCATTATCCCCGATATGATTGAAGCCGGTACGTATATGGTTCTTGCAGCATCTACATACGGAAAAATTAAAATTTCCAACGTAATTCCAAAGCACCTTGAATCTATCTCGGCAAAGCTTGTCGAAATGGGAGCAGACGTGCTCGAGGAGGACGACAGCGTTACTGTCAGCCGTAACAGTGAGCTCTCCCCCATCAACGTAAAAACTCAGCCTTACCCGGGCTTCCCCACCGATATGAACCCTCAGATGTGCGTGCTTATGTGCCTTGCAAACGGCAAAAGTCGTATGATGGAGGGCGTTTGGGATAATCGCTTCAGATACGTCGAAGAGCTCAAGCGTATGGGTGCTGACATCGATGTGTCAGGAAAGGTGGCTACAATAAACGGCTGTGACAATTCCCTAATCGGCGCAAACGTCCGAGCTATCGACCTCAGAGCAGGTGCAGCTATGGTCATTGCAGGACTTACAGCAAAGGGGCACACCGAAATAGAGGACATCTTCCACATTCAGCGTGGCTACGAGGACATTATAGGTAAGCTCAGGGCTGTCGGTGCTGATATCGAAATAATCAACAAATAAGAAAGTGGCGAGCTGATGTTAGCAAATCTCGCCCATCCTTACCTTGCAATTTCCTATATGATAAAAAAGTGGCGAGCCGCCACTGGCAAATCTCGCCTATCCTTACTTTTTCTAAACTAAAGCAAGGCAAAACGGCGAGGTTGATTCAAAGTAATTTCCTATATGATAAAAAAAGTGAGTTCGTAACCATCCTCACTTTGACGCCCTGCGTCGAACAAAAAAACTAAGGAGTAAAAAATGAATAGTTCCAAAACACGTTACATTGCGCAGGCAGCAATGATTGCTTCACTCTACGTAGTATTAACCTACGTTTCAATGCTTCTCGGTATCGACAAAGGTGTAATACAATGTCGTCTGTCCGAGGCGCTGTGCGTTTTGCCAATCTTCTTCGAGCCGTCTGTATCGGGGCTTTTTGTAGGTTGCCTGATTTCAAATCTTCTCACAGGCTGCGCCCTTTGGGATATAGTTTTCGGTAGCCTCGCAACACTCATCGCGGCAATCCTCACCTCAAAGCTCAAGCGCCTGCCCTACCTTGCCCCCATTCCGTCAATCGTAATGAACACCATCGTAATCCCACCTGTGCTCGCCTTCGTCTACCACGTTAACGAAGCACTCCCTTTTATTTTCCTCACAGTCTTTTTAGGCGAGCTAATCTCATGTGGGCTTTTTGGCACTATTCTCATCTATACCCTAAAACGCCTCAATAGGCGTGGATAAAAGTAAACAAAAAAGTGTAATACTAACACTTCAAAGCCTCAAAAACACTTGACAATTTTGAGGCTTTATGTTATACTATCAAGCAGTTGAATAGCTTTTACATCATTCACTCGACAAACAACAGCGTTAACACTCAGAAATGAGTTTAACATATACGGAGAGGTATCGAAGTGGTCATAACGGGGCTGACTCGAAATCAGTTTGTCTTAACGGACACGCGGGTTCGAATCCCGCCCTCTCCGCCAGAAAAAGCGACTTGTTACGGCAAGTCGCTTTTTCAACGAAATAAATCCTTTCAGGATTTGTGAAATGCACTCCGTGCGTGAAATACGGCTTCGCCGTGTGAAATGCCTGTGGGCGTGAGTGGATTTATTTCATTTCACTTGATGCGTAGCATCAAATTTCACAATTTACGAAGTAAATTATTTCACATCGAACGAAGTGAGATATTTCATTAAAACAACTTGCATCTGAACCGTTCGGTTCTTCAGGTTACGGGGTTTTGTTCAAACAAAACCCCGTATTTCTTTTGCCTTAGAATGTTATAGCCTTCTTTAACGCACTAAGTGAAAATCCTTTTGACGTTGTATCAAAATGTGTATATGTGTTTGCTGTTGAAGAAAAATCACTGTTGCAATGGCAGGAGTTAAAAAGCGAATAGCAAAATTTTCGTAACTTTTTTATAACATCATAAGTCAACCTATTCCAAAACGAGACACTATGTGGTATAATAAACAACGATCGGTTTAGTGGTTTTAACAGAACTGAAAAGAAAGAAGGTTAAAATATAAAATGGAATTATTTATAAAAATCTTAGTGTGTTTTCTCGCAGGAGCAGGCGCAGGTATAGGAACAGGCTTTGCGGGAATGAGTGCCGCTGCAGTTATCGGTCCTATGCTTGTTACCTTTTTAGGTATTCCCGCATATCACGCAGTTGGTATTGGACTTATGAG
>JAZNRH010000011.1:0-14794 GCA_045590615.1 Eubacteriales bacterium | reverse complement strand
TAATTAATGTGAAAAAATTGATTTTTCAATTTTTTACCTTATAAAACGTTTGCTTTTTTAATAAGCATAACAAATTTTATCCTTATTTTACATATGTTTTCATTGTTTTATGTGGTCTAACCTTTTTTTACATCCCCTTTTTTTATCATATAGGAAATTGCTTTGAATTAACCTCACCGTTTTGCCTTGCTTTAGTTTAGAAAAAGTAAGGATAGGCGAGATTCGCCAGCGACGGCTCGTCGCTTTTTTATTCAGCTATTTGGCAATCCATATAATGTCTATATTCACAGTCCTCTCTTGCAGTAACGGAGCTTGTTGTGTAGATGCGATTTTCATCGTAGGTGTAAATGTCCTCGTTAAGCTCTACGTTGGAATCGGCTGCCGTCATCTTTGCAAGGTGTCATTTGTCATTGTATTCGTATATGCGTATGTAATCAATTTTGTGGTCAATGGAATTAATTGCAATAGCTTTTTAGAGTCTGATTTTTTTATATATTTTCAGTATCAACAGAGAAATTATAATACTTGCTACACCCTGAATTGCATTGGCGGGTATGTTTATAAGCGATGCACCGAATCCATAGATAAAACCTTCAAAAACATAGTATCCAAGCACCATAACAAGCTCTGCAACAGCAGCTGAGGTCAAGAGGGCAAAGTTATTATTTTGCTTTTTGTAAATAGCGCCGGCAACGAATGCCATAATACCCTTGATGATCAGAGTCGCAGGTGCGTATAAAACGTAGCCCGATAATAAATCGGCAAACGCTGAGCCAATACCTGCAGCCATAACCGAATATTGAACGGGCAAAACCCAAACGGATAGCAGGATAAGGCTATCGCCTAAATTTATGTAGCCACCAAGTGGTGTTGGGATTTTTATCACCATAGTCGAAACGCAAATCAATGCAGTGAATAGGGCAGACAAAACGAGCTTGTTGTTTTTCATGATAATTACCTCTCTTTATTTGAAAATCTTAAATTGTTTTTTGTACTTGTGTACGTATAACCAAATCAGCTTTGTGATTAAAACGTCGTAGATTATAAAGGTAAAGTTACAAAGTAAATAGAGTAGTACGTACCATTTTGAAGATGATACTTCGAAAAGAAAAACCGACCTCGATATTAAAATAATCACGGTGAGCGCAGCGTTGAATATCAGCAGCTTCAAGAGGCTTGAAAAGGGCTCTTTTATTCTTTCAAGGTATCTTTTTACGAAGGGATACCATCCACAAAAGGCAACGAATAGTATGGCTGTAATTTTTGTGGGCAGTAGTAATAGCGAGAGTATTGACGCGCCGAAATACACCGACAGAGCATACCTTGTGGAAAATTCCACAATTATAAAAGTGACTATTATTCCACATATTGCCGATGCAGTATAATCAAGCACGTCGATAAAGCTTGCTAAAAGCATAAGTATAACGATAAGTGCGATTGCGAGACCCGAAAAGGTCACGGCTTTAGTTTTTTTGTTCATTTTAACAACACCTGATCAAATCTCCACCCATACACTCACAGCAACAATCTGCGCACACGAGACTTGAGCATATATCACACGTGGAGCAGTCTCCACCCGTTCTTGCAGTGTTAAAGCCTCCGTATTGAGCCTGTGCATTCAACAGCTGATTATATGCAGCCCGATATTCTTCGTTGGAAGGGTCCATGGCACATGCTCTTTGCAGATACGCCTGAGCTTGAGTAACGTATTGGCGCTTCATTGCGATACACCCCTTCAGATAGTTCCATTCGGCATTTCTTGCTTGCATGGGAGTAGAGTCAAGAATAGCCTCGGCTTGTATAATATTGCCGTTGAAGATGTATTGTCGGGCAGTCGAGAAGCCCGACGAGCCTGACGAGGAGCTCTTATAGGACGATTTCGCTGAGCCACTTCTGCGCTCATTCATAATCTGGTCGTAAGCCTCGTTAATCTCCTTCATCTTTTCATCGGCAAGGTCTTTCAGAGGATTGTTTACGTAGTTGTCGGGGTGATACTTTTTGGCAAGCTCACGGTAAGCTTTTTTTATTTCGTCATCGCTTGCCTTTTGGTCAACCCCAAGCACCTTGTATGGATCGGTCATTTTTTATCTCCGTTTTCTGTCATAATTTTATAAGCGTTTTTTCCAAGTCCCATTGTAAGAATATTATTGATGATTCTCGTATATTCTCCATCGGGGACTAAATTTACTGCGAGCATAGCCCGACTGACGTACGAGGAAAGAGAGACGTCAAGGGTGTTGAATTGCTCCCTTGTGCCTTCAAGAGAACCGAATTTTGAAATAAGTGGATTGTACGAATGACTCTTGCTGTCTTTTTCCACGTCGTCGATTGCATCGATTAAATATATATATCTGCCTATTGACGAGCCGATTTCTCGGGCAATCGCTGCCTTGCTTTCTTCAAATCCAAAGGCTGTTATTTCAGCCATAAGCTCTCCGAAAATTTCGCAGGCTCTGTCGATATCCGACGAATTTTCTTTTTCAAGAGCAGACAGAGCGTCAAGCCTTTGTCTTACACAGGCTACCAGCGAGGTGTAATCGTCAAGCTTTTTGATGTGCCTGTTCAGGTGTGAAAAGAGAAGTCTTGCTATAAGCTTTCTGAAAAAGGACACGTCGGAGTCTTTCAGGTCGTCCTCGGACTTGAGAGCCGTTAGTATGAGAGCTAAACGAGCAGTAATTACAGTCTGGTTTTTACCGATTGAGTAGCTACATTTCTTAAGAGGATTATATTTGCACCGTCCTTTTGAAAGACAGCTTTTTTCTTGTGCAAGAGAGGAGCGTACCATAGACAGAAACACAAAGTCATAGCTGAGAGTGAAGGGCATAAAAAAGGAAATTTCCTTTTTCAGTACCGAGCAGAGTCCACAGTAGGTTGCCTTGTATAGTGCCAAATCCTTTACTAAAAGGTTGTCCTTGTCGGGCTTTATATATCCAAACAATTTATTCCCTCGCTAAAATATCGTAGAATTTATTGATTTCATCCGTGTTGGAAAAATCTCTTGATGAAAGCTCGTCAACGTAGCTATGTTGCAAAGTCTCGTCGTCTAAGAGAGCCTTCAGCCCCTCGTATATTCCGTCTGACGAAATTTCGCAGATATAACCGAGCTTGCCATCTTCGAGCTGTTCACGGGCAGAGAGGTAGTTTGCCGACACAATCGGCTTTTTCATAATCTTTGCTTCCTCTACGGCAATTGGCTTGCCCTCATATCTTGAGGGCTGTGCATAAATGTCGCAGTCCTTCAGATAGCCGTAGGGATTGGGGGTTGTACCAAGGAAAACAAAATCGTTTTCAAGCGAGTTATCCTTTACCAGCCCTTTTATATAATCACCGTAATCGTCATCGGCTGCTCCAAGCACGTACCATCTTGCTTTATACCCTTCGTCAAGCAGTCTCCTGAAGGCAGGAATTGCAAGGTCGTAGCCCTTTTGGTCTGATATTCTGCCAACTGTCAGTATTCTTGCGCCGCCATAGCCGTCGTCAAAGCTCTTGCCTTCTTCTGCCATTTTTGCAATAAGAGAAGGGTTATTTATATTTTCGATTACAACGCACTTGTCCTCAAGAGAGGGAAGCTCTCTTTTCAGCGCATCGTCTACAGCCTTTGATACGTTTACAATGGCATCGCATTTTTCAAAATAAGGCAGATAAATGTCGTTGTCTCTTTTCGGGAAGGAATAGTCGAAGTGCAGCCACGTGATTTTTTTGTCGGCAGAAACCTTGTCTATCATATAAAACATCGTTCTGTCGCCCCAATAAGCAACTGCTATATCGTAGTGCTTGTCAATTGCTTTCATCTTCTTCATAAGATGAAGCCACATTTTAGTAGCAAGCCTTGCTCTCTTCTTTTTTGAAAGAAGCATTGGTAAAAAGTAGGGGATTATATCAAATGCATAAAGAGGATTTTTCTTTATATACGTGTTCCATATCAAGCTGACTGCGTTTTTTGAGCTGAGCTTGAAAACCTCACCGAAGTCCTCCATTTCAATGACGTTGACCTCTTTTGGAATCTGTTCAAGGAACAAGCCCTCTTTTTTTGCGAGAATGAGGTCTGCCTCGTATTCGTCAAAATTAAGTGTATTGATAAAGGACAGAAAGGATTTTTCACTTCCTGCGCAGTTCATCGTTATACCGATAAATAAAATTTTCTTTTTCATTCAGTTCCTCACAACAGGTGTTTTATTCACAAAGTAATCTTCGCCACACGGCTTGTCGGTGCATCTTGCCCATATTCTGTCGGCAAGCTGTTCAAGCTTGATTTGAGAGCCCTTGAGCTTTTTAGAGTCGCCATATCTTGAAATCACGACGGTGTCTTGGTTTCGAGTTTCCGAAATGATTTTTCGTCCGGTCATATTCATTGCCAAAAGGGTAATATATTCCGGTGATGCGTGCATAAATTCATCTGCCGACAGGTTGAGCAGAATGTTTATAAGGCATCTGTCAATTTTTGTCTGAGTGAATTTTTTTCGGCACAGAGAGGCTCTGAAGCCGTTGTAATCGGCGCTTCTTTTTACAGCGCTGTAAATGGTATCGGAGAGCTCCTTGTTGCCCGTTGCTTTATAAATTCTATCGTAATCCGAGATGGTGACAGCAGTATAAAGAAAGTCCTGATATCTGTCAACGTCGAGTTGGTTTGCGTTTTTCAATACGTTCAACACCTCGTGAGGCAGAGCGCTTTTCCAATTGCTTTTTGATTTCATCAGCTCTCTGATTGCAGAGGCCGAAAGAAATTCGCCGTTTTCGGATAAATCCGAGTGAGCGTTACCTATTCTTTTGATGGGCAAAATTTTCATTTCGGGTGCGTTTTTGATGATGGCTTTTATATATTCAACAGCAAGTATATTGTTTGGGGTTGAAATAACGTCGGCGCTGTCTCCTATCATTCTTGAGAGAGCTTTTTGTCTGACGATAGGGAAGGAGAGCTCGGGTGATGCTTCAAGCTCCTTTTTCAGCACAGCTTCAAATTCGGGAGAAATCAAGCAGCCCGCAACCCTGACAAGAAGCTCGGTGTCATCATTTTCGACACCGAAGGCAAGTGTGTCAGCACCAAGCAGCTTTGCCACTTTTACTCCACCCTCGGCAAAGCCCTCAGCTGACAGCAAAGCAAGCACCTGAGGCATAGATACAGCCAGATCTGCTCCACAGCTAACGGCACATTCGCCCCTGATAAACTTGTCAAATACTGCAGGCTGTCCCCTTTGAACGAAAGAGGGACTCATTATTGAAATTATTTCGGAGTCGGGCAATAGCTTCCTCACGGTATCAAGCTGATATTTGTGGCCCTTATGAAAGGGATTGTATTCGCAAATTATTGCAACACGAGCCATTTTGCCTCACCTCCGTATACTATTTAGTATACATTTTGTGGTAATTAAAGTCAATAGGAGATAACAAAAAATTATGAAACAGAAGTAAAGATTTTATGTATTTGTTTTGCGAAAAGGTTAAAAATATTACAAAAACAAAAAATACCAATAAATTTATCCATTTGAATATTGACATATTTGAATAAATATATTAAAATGAATAGAAACAGTAAATAAAGGAGAATGACTATGGCAGAAAAGAATACAGGCAAGGCAGTTGCAGAAATTACACCTCGTGACGTTGACTTTGCCAAATGGTATACAGACGTAGTAAAGAAGACCGACTTGGTTGATTATTCCAGCGTAAAGGGTTGTATGATTATCCGTCCTTACGGATACGCAATCTGGGAAAACATACAGAAAACTCTTGATTCAATGTTCAAGAAGACAGGACATCAGAACGTAATGATGCCCATGTTCATTCCCGAGTCTCTTCTCAACAAGGAGAAGGAGCACGTAGAGGGATTTGCGCCTGAGGTTGCCTGGGTAACGCACGGTGGAAGCGAAAAGCTCACTGAAAAGATTTGCGTTCGTCCTACCTCAGAAACTCTCTTCTGTGAGCATTATGCAAATATAATCCGTTCATACAGAGACCTGCCCAAGCTCTATAATCAATGGTGCTCGGTTGTAAGATGGGAAAAGACAACCCGTCCCTTCCTCAGAAGCCGTGAGTTTTTGTGGCAGGAAGGTCATACTATGCACGCAACAGCAGAGGAGGCTCAGAAGGAGACGCTTCAGATGCTCGATATCTACGCTGAGTTCTGCGAGAAGTATCTTGCAATTCCCGTAGTAAAAGGCAGAAAGACCGATAAAGAAAAATTTGCAGGTGCAGAGGCTACCTATACCATTGAAGCTCTGATGCACGACGGAAAGGCGCTTCAGTCGGGTACGTCTCACTATTTTGGTGATGGATTTGCCAAGGCTTTTGACATTACTTATCTTGATAAGGACAATCAGTTAAAACATCCTCACCAGACCTCATGGGGAATGTCAACCCGTATAATCGGTGGAATTATTATGACACACGGCGATGATAACGGCTTGGTGCTTCCTCCTGCAATCGCTCCTACACAGGTAATAATCGTTCCTATTGCTCAGCATAAGGAAGGTGTGCTTGATAAGGCAGAGTCGGTAAGAGCAAGACTTGAAAATGTTGTAAGAGTAGATATTGATGCAAGCGACAACAGCTCGGGCTGGAAGTTTGCAGAATATGAGATGCGTGGTGTACCGATCAGACTTGAGCTTGGTCCTAAGGATATAGAGAATAATCAATGCGTTCTTGTAAGAAGAGATACGGGTGTTAAGACCTTCGTAAGCCTCGACAATCTTGAGACTTCAATTACCGAGCTTCTTGCAGACATAACCAAGACTATGTACGAAAAGGCTCTTGAAAGAAGAGAGAATATGACTCATACAGCTCACAATATGGACGAGATGTGTGATATAGCAGAAAACAAGCCCGGCTTTATAAAGGCTATGTGGTGTGGAGACCTTGAATGCGAGGAGAAACTCAAGGAGGTAGCCGACGTTACCTCAAGATGTATGCCTTTTGACAGTGAAGACGTGGCAGACACTTGTGTTTGCTGTGGAAAGAAAGCCACTAAGATGGTATACTGGGGCAAGGCCTATTAATAGAAAATATGCCGCCGATAACATCGACGGCATAATTTTATTTCAGGAATTTATCGGTTCTTAATTGAATTTTCGTAGCTCTCTACCATCTTCTTAACCATCTGACCACCAACAGAACCTGCCTGCTTTGAAGTGAGGTCGCCGTTGTAACCCTGCTTGAGGTTAACGCCTACTTCTGCAGCTGATTCCATCTTAAATCTATTGAGTGCTTCCTTTGCATCGGGAACGAGAGTCTTATTACTAGCCATGTTAATTCTCCTTGTGAAAATAAATTCTTTTCATTGTTTTATTTGAAACCCTTTTGGTTTCGATATTATTGTTAGTTGAATTCCAAAAAATATTACTGTTAATTTTTGTTAATTTGTTAGGTGATTTTTATGTCTATATACAGAGAAAGAATAAAAACGGCAACGTTGCCTGTAATTGCATTGAAGGATTTTGTAATATATCCTCACGTTACGGCGAGCCTTGATCTTGATAACAAGGCTGTTGTCAAGGTTATAAGAGAAGCGAATAAGGGCGCACATCAAATGATTGTAGCCACCCTGATTGATGAAGCCGAGACTCTTACTCTTGATAGTGTTTACCGTAGCGCAACCCTTGTAAGTATAAGGGAAAAGATTACCCGAAAAGAGGGAAAAGAGGAATTTACTGTTCTTGTTGAAGGCGTTGACCGTGCCGAAATCAAGAGCATCAGCTACGTTGGCAAAATTCCTTATTGTGACGTTGAAATACGTGAAATCGAAGAGACTGATACCAAGAGCTATCAGATGGCTTTAAGGCTTATGAAAAAGCTTATCAAGAATTATGATGAGTTTTTCAAAAAAGCCCCTCAGGAGTTTCTTGATATAATTGCAAACGTTGAGGATCCGAGTATTCTTTGCGATTATGTTGGTTCGTATATCTGCTATAAAACAGAGGATAAGATTAAATTGCTTGCCGAATACGACCTGTATCGCAGAATAGAGCTTTTGCAGTCTATTTTTGCCGAGGAAAAAATAAATCTCGGCTTTGAAAAGGAATTGTTTGAGAAGGTTCAGGCAAAGCTTGTCGGAGTACAAAAGGAGAATTTCCTTCGCGAGCAGATGAGAGTTATTCAGACCGAGCTTGGTGAAGACAACGACGACGAGCTCTTTATCCGTCTCAACGAAACTCCTCTTCCAACCGAAATTGCATCAAAGCTTGATAAGGAATATGCAAAAATGGCGAGAATGTCACTCGGAACACCCGAGGCGACTATTATTCGTAACTATATAGAAACCTGTCTTGACATTCCTTGGTGCTCGTATACCAAGGACAGACTCAGCGTAGCAAAGGCAGCTGCAATACTTGACAGAGACCACTATGGACTTGAGAAAGTAAAGGAAAGAATTCTTGAGTTTATCGCAGTTAAGAAGCTTTCTTCAAATCTCGGAGGACAAATTCTTTGTCTCGTAGGACCTCCCGGTGTTGGAAAAACCTCTATTGCAAAATCAATAGCCGAAGCTCTTGGCAGAAATTACGTCAGAGCATCTCTTGGCGGCGTTCGTGACGAAGCCGACATAAGAGGCCACAGAAAAACCTACGTCGGCGCAATGCCGGGAAGAATTATATCTGCCTTGAAGCAATCGGGAAGTATGAATCCACTGTTTTTGCTTGATGAGGTAGATAAGCTCACCAAGGACGCTCACGGCGACCCTTCGTCTGCTCTTCTTGAAGTGCTTGACTCTGAGCAGAACGTTGCGTTCAGAGACCATTTTGTCGAGCTTCCGGTTGACCTTTCGCAATGTATGTTCATTGCTACTGCAAACACAACCGACACGATACCTCGTCCACTTTTGGACAGAATGGAAGTTATAGAAATTCCGAGCTATACAATGACCGAGAAGCTTCATATTGCAAAAAGACACCTTCTGCCCAAGCAGATGGAAAGACATGGACTTAAAAAGGAAAATCTTTCAATCTCCGACTCGGCATTGAAGGAGCTCATTGAATGTTACACCAAAGAAGCAGGCGTGAGAAACCTTGAAAGAGAAATAGCACATCTTTGCAGAGTCGTTGCAAAGAAGGTTGTGACCGAGAAGGCAGACGGCTATTCAATTGGTAAGGGTGAGCTTCTCGATTATATCGGTAAAACCAAAATAAAGCCCAAGAGAAAGCAGGCTAAGTCAAGAATCGGCGTAGTTAACGGACTTGCGTGGACTCAGGTTGGTGGAGAAATGCTTGAGGTTGAAGCAACCACCTTCGCAGGCAGTGGAAAGCTTGAGCTTACGGGCTCGCTCGGTGACGTAATGATTGAGTCGGCAAAGCTTGCCGTTAGTATATGTCGTTCAAAGGCTGAGGAAATCGGTGTTAAGAACTTAGAGTTTTATAAAAATCGGGACATACATATTCACGTGCCCGAGGGTGCAGTTCCAAAGGACGGACCAAGTGCAGGTGTAACCATAACTACAGCTCTCGTTTCGGAGCTTACGGGAATACCTGTAAAGAGTAATGTTGCAATGACGGGAGAAATCACTCTCAGAGGAGATGTTCTTGCAATAGGTGGGCTTCGTGAAAAGACCATGGCTGCTTATTCAAACGGAATAAAAACCGTTATTGTGCCCGTTGATAACCTTGACGACCTTGACGACGTTGACGAGGCAGTTAAAAACAGCCTTAATATCGTCGGAGTATCAAATTTCCGTGACGCCTTGAATATAGCCTTGGACTATTGATAAAGGAGTTTATATGAACACATCAAACGTAGAGCTTGCTCTTACGGCAGGACTGACAAAGCAGTTGATTCACGACGGCTTGCCACAGTTTGCTTTTTCAGGACGCTCCAACGTGGGAAAAAGCTCGTTAATCAACACGCTGATTAACCGAAAGCATCTGGCTCGCGTAAGCACACAGCCGGGTAAAACTATAACTATAAATTATTATAAGGTCGATAAAAGTATCTATCTTGTGGACCTTCCGGGATATGGCTATGCAAAGCGCTCTGCATCAGAGCAAAGACAGTGGTCTGAGCTTGTAAACGGATATATAGAGAGCGCAGAAGCAAGGTGCATTGTACAGCTTATCGACCTCAAGGTCGGACCGACAAAAGACGATATAATGATGTTCGATTGGATGAACGCCAATGATGTGCCATACTTTATTGTTGCCACAAAATCGGATAAACTTAACAAGACGAACAAAACCATCGCTCTTGAGAAGCTAAAGAATTGCGAATTTATTTCTCCGAGCGCCGATATTATTGAGTTTTCTGCCCTTAAAGGAACGGGCAAGGATGAGGTCTGGCAAAAGATTTTTTCAATGATGTAATATCTGAATTTATTGGATATAATATCTCTTGAAAAGGAGGTATTCCAATGAATATTTGCTTTGCAGCGTGTAAGGATACGCTTAAAAAAATAACAAAGGACAGAGTAGAGGGCTTTGACGAAGTGTTTGCGCCCATTCCCGAAAAAGTGGACGTGCTTGTGCTGAGTGGTGATTGCGACGTTACCGATTATACCGACAAAGAAATAGAGGTATGTATTTTTGGCAGCGAGAATTCAGAAAAGGTGCTCAGCTTAAAGAAGGTAAGAAACGTGATTTCCTGTGGGATGGAATCGCTTGACAGTGTTACCTTTTCAAGCATTGGTGACGAAAACGCACTTGCTTGCATCAGACGTCGCATTTTGTTCTATGACAAAAGTATTGAACCGTGTGAGTTCAAGGTGCGCTTTGATACGAGTCGTGGGATATATTATAATCTTGTCGTTGCGTTGCTGACGCTTTTGTCCGAAAATGGAGGTAGCCATGTCATTTGAGGTAAGAGGATTTAATCTTTGTGAAAGTATATTGAGACATACTCCCGAACAGCTCAGAAGATTTATCAGAAGAATGAAAACCTTGAATATGAATACGCTAATAGTCCATTACGATTATGGCTGGAAACAATTCAAGGACATCATACTCGAAGAGTGTGAAAAAGCTAACGTTGAAATAGTTTTGATGACCTTCGGACCAAGGACCTTTTTGTCTTATGTAGAATGGAACAAAAAATGGTTTGCAAAGCGTGAGGACGGGAGTACCTTCAACGAAACTCTGGAGTGCGAGACTTACCTGTGCCCGTTTGAAAAGGAAGGTCTGGAAGCCTTTGAATACGGTGCAAAAAAATGGCTTGAAGCTCTGCCACCACAGATAAAGCACGTACATATGAGAGCTGCCGACGGACAGAATTTCTGCAAGTGTGAAAAATGCAGAAGCCTGCCGGAGCACGAAAAGTGGCAGCCGTTTGTAGATATATTTGTAAAGTCTGTTTTGGAAACAAAACCCGAGTTGAAGTTTGAAACAGATGTGTATGTGAAAAGGTATTGCATACCGAGTAAAAGCGAGAGCTTTTCAAAGATGTCGAATATTATGTTTGATACCTTTTACCGTTACAACGCTTTCCCACTTGGTAGCACAGCCGACCGAATAAATAAAAGCTTAATACCTCACGCAACGACTATTGAGCCGATTACGGCAACTACTATAAACGAATATTATCTCTATAAGCTGACCGAGTGGACTACTGCTTTTCCCAATAAGGTTTACATACACGAGAATGCTATGAAGCAGAGCTTTTTTGGCAATTTCCAATATGCCACCTCAACCTATCTCAAGGATTTGGAAACCTTCAAAAAGCTTGGTGTACAGGGCGTTTGCTACGAAGCCTATGAGCCTGGCTATTTCAACTTTGCCGAAATGTTTGAAATTTTAGCCCGTGCATTAAACGGTGAGACGGTAGACTATCAGGAAACCGAAATAGAAAGAGTGTTGCAAACAACCCCAATGAGTGTCTTTTGCGACGATATGAGCTTTCCGCTTGAAAGATACATTCAAGACCCATTCAAGCTCAGGTGCGCTCAACTCTACCGACGATTCTGGGCAGAGCAATCGATTGAGGCGCTCAGGGATTACGTTGAATTTGCGTTTGATAATTCTGACGTTCTCGACTCTTTGTTTATAGGATTTTGCATACTGGAGTCGTATAAAAGATGGGGAGTTATCAAATTCAATAATCTTTCATGCGAGGCAGAAGCTTTTGCAAATACCTCTAAGCTTTGGGACTATATGGAGAATATACCACTTAACGTAAATCCCGTTGAGGTATGCAAAAAGCTTGTACTTGAGCTTGTGGAAAAGGCAGAAAAAATATAAGGAGCTATTATGAAAATCGCTGTTCAGACCGAAAAAATTAATATCAGTGTTTCTGAGCTCGTTTTTTTGACATGTCGCAAAAGAGAGCGATTTTCAAAGTTTGACAACGCACTCAAGGACCCGTCGGATTTTGCTTTGAGCGTAGTTAAAAGAGAAGAGGAAGCGCTCGGTAATAACTATTACCCTGATATCAATTTATCCTGCTCGCTTAATTTGAACGGGGTAAGTGTTGAGCTTTTTGGCAAAACTGCAATTTCAGAAAACCACGGAGAATATACCGTTGACGTAGTAAAGTCTATGCGCTATCCCGTAAAGCTTGCAAACGAGAGCTTTATATCGGATTGGCTGAGCGAGGCGAAATGCTTGGCTTTCATTCTTGCAAACAAGCGTTCCCTCAATAAACTGACGGTAAGAGTTTGCGTTTTTCATACCGAGACACTCGAAAAAAGAATACATAGCTATGAATATTCATACGCCGAGCTTGAGCAGTTTTTTAAGACTGCTCTTTCCGGCTTATCCACCTATATATCGATTATTCTCCCACACACAAAGGAACGAAACCACAAAAATTCAGAAGCAAAATTTCCCTTTCCTTCCGTCAGAGACGGACAAAGGGATATATCAAAGGAAGTATATGCTTCAATCAAAAATAAAAACAACGTCATCATAAATGCACCTACAGGGCTTGGCAAGACGATGGCTACACTCTATCCTGCAATAAAAGCTCAGTCAAAAGGACTCTGCGACAAGGTGTTCTACCTTACTGCAAAGAATTCCGGTAACACGTCTGTAGCCGATGCAATCAGGCTTTTTAATGAGTCGGGTTATACCCTCACAGTTTTATACGTAAGCGCAAAGACCAGACTTTGTGACAAGAGACCTTGCTCGCCCCGGAATTGTCACTATCCCCAAGGCCATCACGATAGGGTAATGACGGCAGTGTTTGAAATAGCGTCAAAGCACAAAATCTATACCATAGATATAATATCCGAGGCAGCTCAACGGCATAACGTTTGCCCGTTTATACTCGAAATGGAATTGAGCGTTTTTGCAGATTTGATAGTCTGTGATTATAACTATGTTTTTGACCCTGTTGTTTCATCAAAAATCTCGTCGGTTTTTTCGGGCAACGATGCAATCCTTGTGGACGAGGCGCACAACCTGATTGACAGATTAAGAGGAATAAATTCTGCAGAAATTAAGCTTGAAAAGCTAAAGGAGCTTGCCGATAAGCTTGACAAAGGCTGTGCTCTCAATAAGGCTATCAATGGATTTTTGACTTTTATAAATGATGACACAGAGGATTCCGGATTTGCATGTGAGCCAATGTCGTCACAATCGCTTGACAGCTTCGAACGGGAAATTAATCTTCTTTTTTCTGAATTTCAGGAATATTTTGAAGCGAAAGAGGAAAACTTAGAAATAAACACCTTCGAGCTTTTACAGCTTACCGAGAGCTTGAAGGCGTTCGTTGATATATTGACTCTGAGAAGCTCCCGATATATCGCATTTTATAACGATTTCGGAAACCCCGAAATATTTATGGTTGATACTTCGGTACACCTGCTTGAAAGCTCGAAGAAGCTTGGTAGTCTGATACTTTTTTCAGCAACTTTGTTTCCCGAGGAATACTATAAATATATGCTCGGTGCAAGAAAAAACGATGCCTACGTTTCAATACCATCGCCATTTGATTATCATAATTTGCTTGTGCTTGGCTATCCACTCAGTACAAAGTTTTCAGACAGAGAGGCAACGATTGAGGATGTTGTACGTGCAATTTATACTGCAGGCAGAGCAAAATGTGGAAATTACATAGCCTTCTTTCCTTCGTATCAATATATGCAGCTTGCAGTAAATGTCTTTACGAGTATGTTTCCTGATCAAAGGGTTATATATCAGAGTAAGACAATGAATGACACCGAAAGAGACAACTTTATTTCTTCCTTCACACCAAATCCAACTTCTACGTTATATGCGTTTGCAGTTTTGGGAGGTGTTTTTTCAGAGGGAATTGACCTTGTTGGTGAGAAGCTGTCGGGCGCAACCGTTGTTGGACTTGGTTCTTTGCCACCGAGCAGAAAGAGCTCACTGATTTCACAGTATTTCAGCGACCTCTTCTTTGACGGAGAAAAATTTGCATATCACTATCCGGGACTTAATAAGGTATTTCAGGCAGGTGGCAGGGTAATAAGAAGCGAGAGCGATAAGGGATATCTGCTCATTATAGACGACAGGTTTTTGACAGAAGAGAATATAGAAACACTTCCGTCGAGCTGGCATAATATAAAGAAGGTTAAGGACAATAATTCAATTCACGAAAATCTTTGTGATTTTTGGAAAATTGAGTAATTTATATTGACAAAGGGGTAAAAAAGTGGTAGTATAAATGCACTCCCCAAAAAGAAGGGGAGGACAACCAAATTTTTTTGAAAAAACTTAAAAAAGGTATTGACAAAGGGAGAAGGTTGTGCTATACTAACAAAGCTGTCCACGAGGGATGGCGAAAATTGGACATTGAAAATTAAACAACGAGACATGTACAAAGTAAGGTTGAATAAACTGAACAAAGAGAAAGGTCTCGGAAATTCCAGAGAAGAAAACAAACCAGAAACAAAGTAAAAAGAGCTACAAAGCTCGAGTTAAGA
>JAZNRH010000010.1:0-5774 GCA_045590615.1 Eubacteriales bacterium | reverse complement strand
TCGCTGGCGAATCTCGCCTATCCTTACTTTTTCTAAACTAAAGCAAGGCAAAACGGCGAGGTTAATTCAAAGCAATTTCCTATATGATAAAAAAATATGAAGCCTTCAAGGCTTCATATTTTTTCTATATTCACTCGGAGATATTTTATAAACGTCCTTAAACGTTCTATTAAACGTTCCTTGATTTTTATAACCACATTCAAGCATTATACTAACAACACTTTTATCGGTATGCTTGAGCAAATCAGCTGCCTTGTCAAGCCTCAATAAATTGATATATTCACGAAAGCTTATTTTCAGCTTATTTGCAAATATTTTCGAAACGTAGCTCTCGCTTATATATAGTGCTTTAGAAACGCTTTTTAACGAAATGCGTTCATTAAAATGAGAGGTACAATACTCAAGTATTTTGACCGTTGCTTCCTTAAAAATTCCACCTCTGTCAACTAACGGCAAAATGTCAAGAAGCTCACCGATTATTGCATTAACATAACACTTGGCAATGTCAATTTTATCTTCTCTTATAAGCTTTACAGCTCTATCAAGATTATTAAAATATGCTTCTCCGTTAGCAAAAGGTACTAAAGGCTTTTTCCCAAGCAAAATGTTTTCAAAAGGGCTTACAGAATTTTCAAACAAAATGATTATTGCCTCTGCATCGGGCGAATCTTCGTAAGAATGAGTCAAATAAGGAAAAAGCAAAAAGATGTCCCCTTCCCTTAACACGTGCGCTTCACCGTCAATAACCATCTTTATACTTCCACGGATAACGTATATAAGCTCACCGTGTGGATGAAACATTGGAGGATAACCAATAAATCCGTTTACTCTCGTTGCTGTTAAATTAAAAAGCTCCTTTTTTTCAAATACTCCATTCATCTTACCACCTCAAAAGAATGACAAAAATCGTTGCTTTTTATATATCCTTAGTATTGATTGTAGCACAATATGTGATATAATTCAAGTAGTATAATATACAAAGGAGAAATAATTATGTCAAATTTCATTCCATATCCGTCATTCCACGACGACGTCCCTATTGATATATCGTTTATATTTGAAGATGAAAAGCCGGCAGGAAAGCATGGATTTTTGAAAACAAAAGGAAGAGACTTTGTATTTGAAGACGGCACAAAGGCAAAATTCTGGGGTACTAACTTCAATGGAGCCGGATGCTTCCCGGAACACGACTTTGCAAAAAAGCTCGCTAAGAGACTTGCAAAGCTTGGCATAAATATCGTACGTCTCCACCAGCTTGACTCCGAGTGGCATACTCCAAATATTTTTTCTTTTACTAAAGGTAAAAGAGTAACCGATGCTCACCTTGACCCTGAAAGCATGGATAGACTTGACTTTCTTCTCAAGTGTCTCAAAGAAGAGGGTATATATATTTATATGGATATGTTTACATATCGCAAGTTTCGCTCTGATGAAGGTGTTGCAAATGCCATAGCCTTATCAGATGCAGCAAAGCCTTTTTGCAACTTTTCACGCAGACTTATTGAGCTTCAAAAAGAACTTGCAACAGAGCTTTGGACACATGAAAACAAATACACAGGTATAAAATATTGTGACGAGCCGTCAATTATACTTGCAGAAATAGTAAACGAAAGTGACCTTTTTAAGCCGTCAAAAGAATATGTTGAACCATACAAAAGCGAGTTTTTTGAAATGTTCAAAAAATGGCTTGACGAAAAGGGTATTGAAAAGGACATTTCTGACATAGACCCGACAACCTCCCTCGACCATGACTTGCTTGACTTCAAAGTATATACCCAAAATAACTACTATCGTGAAATGATAGACCATATGCACGCTTTGGGCGTTAAAATTCCAATTACGGGAACCAATTGGATTGCTACACCTGACAATTTAAGAACACAGCTTACTACAGATTTTCTCGATGCACATCCATATTTCTACGATTGGAGATGGGGTGAGTTTGAAAAGCACTGTATGAATAAAAGCATTACTCATCAAAGATTCTTCTATCTTGATTCCACCTGTCTCCAGACCTCCCCCTATATGCCTACCTTCGTTTCTGAATGGGACGTTCCATGGCCCAATGAATTCAGAGCAGATTCTGTAATTTATTCAGCAGCGTTTGGTATGTTCCAGGGCTGGTCGGGATTTGCAATACACACCTACTCATACTCTTCGCGACTTGAAAATATGAATATGCTCGGCAAGGAAATTTCTGCTGAAAAAATAGGAAACACCCCCTACCGTCAAGGAATTTTCAGCACGTGGAATGACCCTGCAAAATTCGGTCTTTTCTACCACGCAGCACTTCTCACAAGACGAGGAGACGTAAAAAAAGGAAAACAGATGTATGCTCTGAATATCAAAAACAGAGAAGCATGGGACAGTGAGCAAATAAGAGTATGTACGGAAAACAAGGTTGCTATATCAGACCTTGACGGAAACCTTGGACTGCCCGAATTGACTTTTGATGACAACGGCGAATCGGTTACATCTGAAACGGGTGAGCTTTTCCGAGATTACAAAAAGAACTATGGCAAGGTAGATACCCCTATGACTAAGTGTGCCTTTGGTTTTCTTGCCAAAAACGGATTGATAGAAATGAACGGTATGAACGTTAGGTGCGATACCGATTTTGCAGTTATTGCTGTATCATCTCTTAGCAATGACATCATTTCAAAATCCGACAATTTGCTTCTCACTGCAGTAGGAAGAGCTAAAAACACAAATGCAAAATTTGTAAAAGATGCAATGCTCGATATAGGTGAACCCCCAATTCTTATAGAAAATATTGAGGCTGAAATTGAGCTTGAAACAGAAATATCAACTCACGTAGTATGGGCAATAAGTGCAGAAGGCTACTATATAGGAACAGTTCCGACAACCTACAGCGATGGAAAACTCAAGATAAAAATCGGAGACGTTTCACAATCAATGTATTATCTTATTTCAAAAGCATAAGGAGGAAAAAAACAATGTTAATAGGATGGTCATCAAAAGACGTAACCACAAGCGAGCCTGTTGCCATAACAGGACAAGGATACGAAAGAATATCAACAGGAGCTTTTGACCCAACTACCGTTACTGCGCTTGTAATAGATGACGGTAATGACAGCGTAATCTTTCTGTCAGCTGACTTCACTTCAATTCCAAAAGAAGTTTTCGTTAAGGTAAAAAAAGCTGTAAAAGAAAAGAATGCAGAAATCGACACCTCTAAGATAATTTTCAACGCAACTCACACTCATACTGCTCCAAGAATTGTTCCTCTTGGAAAAATGGGATATGATAAAGCACCCGTGGATAAAATTAACTTTTATTCTCCGGACAAGTATATAGAGTTTTTCGTTAATGAAGCATCAAACGCAGTAGTTGAAGCATACAACAACAGAGCTGAAGGCTCTTTCTCATATGGATACGGCTCTGCAGCAGTAGCAATTAACAGACGTGCTGTTTATATGAATGACAAAAGCATAAACAACACCTCAAATAATACGTTTGCAGTTAACGGTTATGCTCAGATGTACGGAAACACCAACGTTGAGGATTTTTCGGGCTACGAGGGATGTATTGATACAAAGGCATACCTTCTTTATACCTTCGACGCAAATGAAAATCTCACAGGAGCAATAATTAATATTAACTGCCCTTCTCAATGTACAGAAATGGAATCTTTTACGTCGGCAGATTTCTGGAACGAAACAAGAGAAATGATACGTGAAAAATACGGTAATATTTATATTTTACCTCAATGTGCTGCAGCGGGAGACCAAGCGCCGCATATTTTACATGGCTCAGCAGAATTCAATAGAAAGAACAGCCTTAAGTTCGCCAACGACCCAAATGCAGAAAAATTCAAAAAGCCCTATGAATATTTCAATCGCAAGGTAATAGCAGAAAGAATCTATCACGCATTCCAAGAATGCTATGAATGGGCAAGCAAAGAAAAAATAAGCAAGGCTCAAATAAAGCATGTCACAAAAACTATCCCCCTTAAAGCATGGATGATCACAAATGAAGAATACGAAAAGGCAAAGATAAACTACGAACAGTGTAAGTCTCAAGAATTTCTCGACACCAACGACCCTCTTGAGGATTTTATTCAAAACACCTCAATATCTTCTAACATAGCAAGATACGAAAACGTAATTAAACGCTATGAAGAAGGAGTAGAATACAGAAATGCTGAAATTCACGTTTTGAAAATTGGAGATGTAGCATTTGCCTCAAATCCGTTTGAGCTTTTCACTGACTATCAGCATAGAATTCAAGCAAGAAGTCCCTTCACTCAAACATTTATAATCCAGCTTTCAGCTTCTGACGTTGAGAATAACGACGCAACCGGATACCTACCAACTGAACGTGCAGCTGCCAACAAAGGCTATGGTGCGATAATGTTTAGCTGTACTACCTCGCCCGAAGGTGGTCAGATGCTCACAGAAGAAACGCTCAAGGAATTAAACAATATAAAATAAGCAAAGGACTATAAAAAAGTGACAGCCAAAAAGCACCCTTCGGGGTGCTTTTTTTGAATGAATAGAACTTTCGTTTATGAAGACTACTATAATATGCAAATTGAATATTTTGCACTTCAGACAAAAAATAAGGAGCTTCAAATGAAGCTCCTTAAAAATTACTTTATGTAATTATTTCTTTTTCTTAGCAACGATTACTGCAACAACTGCAATAACAACTACTACGATAGCAATGATTGCCCAAACAGGGAATCCAGCTGCTTCCTCTGCAGGCTCTTCGGGAGTCTCAGCAGGCTCTTCGGGAGTCTCAGCAGGCTCTTCGGGAGTCTCAGCAGGCTCTTCGGGAGTTTCTACAGGCTCGTCAGGAGTTACTACAGGCTCGTCAGGAGTTACTACAGGCTCTTCAGGAGTTTCTGCAGGCTCTTCGGGAGTTTCTGCAGGCTCTTCGGGAGTCTCAGCAGGCTCTTCGGGAGTCTCAGCAGGCTCTTCGGGATTTACAACGGGTTCTTCAACCTTAGGCTCTTCAACCTTGGGCTCTTCAACCTTGGGCTCTTCAACCTTGGGCTCTTCAACCTTAGGCTCTTCAACCTTGGGTTCTTCAACCTTAGGCTCTTCAACCTTGGGCTCTTCAACCTTAGGCTCTTCCTTGGGCTGTTCTACAGGCTTAGAAGTTGTAGCGCCTGATGAGTTGCCACCGATTGTGAACTTAACGAGGTTGTGAGGATAGCCTGAACCAACCGCACACATTGAGTCCATATCGTCCTGAAGGTCGTCAATCTGGAATTCGAATTCAATAATTTCGCCTTCCTGGAATGCCTTACGAGTAGGAATAGCCATTTCTACTGAATATGTCTTTCCATCGGGCTCGATGATAGCCTTGCTCTGAAGCTTTTCAACGTCTTCGCCCATTGAATCCTCGTAGCAGGTAAATCTTACGCCGTGAGCGTCTGCATAGAAGAGGTGGTGAGCGTCGTTTGAACCGTCATAAGGTGCAAAGTGATCTTCAAGGTCGTCACCTACACGAACTTCAACAGCGTCGGAAAGGTGAGGATGATCTGAAATCTCGATATATTCAGGGTCTGCCTGGATAAGAGTTTCGTCAACTACCTTAAAGAATACGTAAACGTAGTTGTCGTCAACCAATGCGTAAACTGTACCTGTTGAGGTTGTGTCTTCGCATGAACCCTGTGAAATGTAGTAAGCATCAGCAGGACCGTGAAGCTTAAGAGTCAATGACTCTGTGTACATCGGGTCAAGCTTACCGTCGATAGTGGGTGTTCCCTTAAGAACAAGCTCTTTTACGACTGTGCAGGTGTCCTC
>JAZNRH010000009.1:0-4147 GCA_045590615.1 Eubacteriales bacterium | reverse complement strand
GATTGCTTACCTGAAACACGAATCAATCCAAGTCAAGCCAAGGCACTTCGAGAAAAATACAACCCTCTTATCAAAGAATACGGATTAAATCCCGTGACAATTCCTGCACGTCCATCTACATTTTGTGATAAAAAACGCAGTGAAGAAATTACTGAAGAATTGATGCAATCGGAAGCAGAACTGTTGGTGCTTTTAGGAGATATTCCGATTGAACAATATTTAAAAAAAGTCGCAGATGTTCCATATTCCACACTTGGTGAATATGTTGATTTATATGGTTACGGAAATCCTGCCGAAACAATCATTTGTGGAAAAAATATAAAGGTTCTTCCTCTTGCACATCCTCGTCAAATCGGCGCATTGGGTGCACACAGTGAAAGATGGAATCTGGCACATAAAGAATGGGAAAAAGAAATGGGAGTTTAATTTCCCTCTTTTGCTGATAGCAGCACAGGCTGCTATCGCAGAAGCTAAGTAATTGCCGAATTTATAAGGCAAAGCAACCCCCACCGAGCAAATGGAAATGTCGTTAGCGAAGTTTTTGTTTTAGCACAGAATAATATATCGGGTTAGAACCAGCATCGCATTTGTATGTACAAATGCACTTGGGCAGTAGCCCAAACCCATTAACAACAGAAAAGAGAAGATTCGTTTTTTGCAACGAGTCTTCTCTTTCTTTTTGTCTGTTAAGTGATATGCTGACTGAAGTCAGCGTGATATTTTCTTTTGAAAATTCCTCGCCTATGGCGAGATATTTTAAAAGAAAGTGATATTAAACCCTACGGGTTTAGTGGTATTCTATTCACCCTTAAACTTGCGAAGCAAATAACACTCGGCTGAAAGTCGAATATCACTGCGTAGCAATATAACTCACCGTTAGGTGAATAGAGCTGTAGAAATGTTCGCTAAGAACATTTCTACAATCGGTGGGGGTTTTTGCATATATTCAGGACGAATAATTTACTTGTTGCAAAAAATATTATGATGTGGTACAATTGTTACAATACATTATAATTAAAGGAGATGTCGTATTGAATATTTTATCAATAGGAAACAGTTTTTCACAGGATGCACAGCGTTATTTGCACGATATTGCCAAGGCAGACGGCATTGATATTTCTACCTTTAATCTCTATATTGGCGGCTGTTCTCTCTCGACGCACTATCGAAATATGCTCAGCGAGAAGCAGGAATATACGCTTGAAATGAACGGAATAAGCACAAGATTTCGTGTTTCTTTGAAGGATGCTTTGCTCAATCGTGATTGGGATATTGTCACCGTACAGCAAGTTAGTTCTCAAGCTCCGATTTATGATACTTATCAGCCATATCTTGATGAGCTGGTTCAATATGTCAGACGGTTAGTTCCAAAGGCGAAAATCGCTGTTCATCAAACGTGGGCGTATGAACAAGGAAGCAAAAGGCTGAATGAGGAAATGAAATACAGTGATTACAAGATGATGCTTGGCGACATTGTAAAAGCCTATGAAACAGCAGCGAAGCAGATAGGTGCAGATTACGTTATTCCGTCGGGAGAGGTGTTTGGCGCAATGCTTGAAAACGGAATTGAAAAAGTTCATCGAGATACTTTCCATGCAAGTCTGGGACTTGGAAGATATGCCCTTGGTCTTACCTGGTATCGCTTTTTGATAGGAAAGGACGTTGCCGAAAATACGTTTTGTGACTTCGACGAGGAAGTTTCTGCCCGGCAGATTGCAATTGCAAAAAAATCCGTGTCAGAGATTGCAAAAGCGTACGGAATATAAGTAAAAAGCTTTTGGCTTGTTGACTTTTTGGGAAAACTGTGATATAAAATATATATATTTATAAAGAAAGGGTGTAATTATGGCATATTCATTTGATAACCTCTCCGTAAAGCGTTTAGGTGAGGTTCTTAAAAAAACACAAACAATCATTATCCCTGTAGGAATTGTAGAGCAGCACGGCTTTCATCTTCCTCTGACAACCGATATATTTATGGCGTGCTGTCCGATTGATGACATTAAAGATGAAATAGAAGCTGTTATTGCACCACCGATTAACTACTGCTTCTCGGGTGGCGAGCTTCTTGGAACGATTAACATAAACCCCAATATTTTTGCGTTATATCTTTCTGATATATGCTTGCAGTTCGTTAAAGCCGGCTTCAAGGACGTCGTAGTATTCTGTGGCCACGGTGGAACAGAAAATAACATCGCTGTGCAAAACGCACTTCAAATGACCTATCGCAACAACCGTGAGCTCACAAAGGACGTAACCTTCTCGATGATAGATTGCTTTATGCTTTCACCGTCTTGGCTGGAATATTTCAATCAAGAGCCCGAGCACGACTTCCACGCAGGTACAGTAGAAACTGCCTTGATGATGCATTGGAAGCCCGAGCTTGTAATGCCTGAAGAAATGGAAATGGATGATGACTACTACGCAAAAATGATGCGTACAGACCCCGACTGGTTTGCAGTTTCGGAAAAGGTGATTGACCATCCCTTTATCATCCCGAACGTAAAGCAAAGAGACGAAATCAGGGTTGGCGTAATGGGATTTCCCGAGCTTGCTACAAAGGAAATTGGCGAAAAGGTCGCTCTCGAAATGAAAGAGAATTTCATTAAATACATAAAAACGCTTCAGGACAGAAGAAAGAAGTAAAAATAAGCTGTAAAAAACTAAAATAGTTTTTTACAGCTTTTTTTGTTTACTTTATAAAGTTTAGTAATATAAAACTAAAATTAAATAAATTATGCTTTTCGGGAGTCCGGAGGGTGTTTTTTTGCTAAAAAGCGCCTCTTGGTGCAATATTTATTTCGCAAACGTTATGGTAGAAAAGCTACGCTATTGTATTAAGAAAAACTAACCAAAAACAAATAACATTGCTTTTCGGAGGTCCAGGAGACGCTTTTTGCTAAAAAGCGCCTCTTGGTGTTTTTCGGGAGTCCAGAGGGTGCTTTTTGCTAAAAAGCACCCTTTGGTATCCCCTGTTTATTTAACGTAGTCGAATTCAAAGTCGTATATCGAAACAACGTCTCCGTCCTGAACACCCATAGCCTCAAGCTGTTCAAAGACTTTAGCCTTTTTGAGAACCTTGTGGAAGTAGGCAAGCGATTCTCTGTCCTCGAAGTTGACGTTCGCGACAAGTCTTTCAAGCCAGGGGGCTTCGACGATCCACACGCCGTTTTCCTTGTGCGCCTCAAAGCTACGGTCGTCGTCGAGCTCAATCTCTTCTTCAACGAAATCGGGCTCATAGCGAGTCTGAGCAGGAAGGGTCAAAAGAAGCCTCGACACCTCACGCAACAGCTCATCGACACCCGAACGGGTCGCAGCCGAGATATAAATCAGCTTCATACCGTTTTCTTTGGCGTATTCCTCAAGGCGAGCTTTAGTTTCTTCGCTGACACCCACGTCACATTTGTTTGCAACGAGAATTTGAGGGCGCTTTGCCATTTCGGGATTATAGCGTTCAAGCTCAAGATTGATTTTTTCAATATCGTCAATCGGGTCGCGTCCTTCCGTTGATGCAGCATCAACTACGTGGAGCAGGAGTCTGCATCTGTCAACGTGCCTCAGGAACTCGTGCCCAAGTCCCAATCCGTCTGACGCACCCTCTATGAGACCAGGAATATCAGCCATAACAAAATTATGGGTATCAACACTCACCACGCCGAGCATGGGAGAGAGGGTTGTAAAATGGTAGTTGGCAATTTTTGGCTTGGCAGCCGAAACCATAGACAGAAGAGTAGATTTTCCAACGTTTGGAAAGCCAACGAGTCCGACGTCGGCAAGCATCTTCAATTCAAGGATAAGAGTGCGCTCCTCACCTGCAATACCACCCTTGGCAAAACGTGGAATTTGTCTTGTGGGAGTAGCGAAATGGGTATTACCCCAGCCACCTCTGCCACCCTTGGCTGCAACGAAGCGTCCGTCCTCGCCCATATCGAACATAATTTTACCACTCTTGGCGTCCTTGATGAGCGTACCCTGAGGGACCTTGAGAATCAAATCCTCGGCAGTTTTGCCGTGGAATTTTTCGCCCTTGCCGTTCTCTCCGTTTTTGGCAACGAACTTTCTGTGTTAGCGAAAGGGGAGAAGGGTCGTTTCGCCCTTGTCTACTTCAAAACTAAGACTAAGTCGGATCGTAGCCATGTCGTTCTGT
>JAZNRH010000008.1:0-19577 GCA_045590615.1 Eubacteriales bacterium | reverse complement strand
CCTCGAACCGAGGAAAGATAATTTTCGAGGATAAATTTTTCAGCGAAGTGCAGGAATACTACACGTATTCCAAGCGACAAGGGAAAATTTAGACCGAAAAGGGCTTTTCTCGGCGATAATAGTTCGATTCCCTTCGGCTATCTCCGAACGCACAGGGCTGTAAAAAACTAAATTAGTTTTTTACAGCCTTTTTTTACTCTGCAGGTATAATGAGCACACGTCTCAGATTACCGTTGGCTTCGAGTGAATTTGCCTTTGCCAGAGCCTCACGGCTTACACCATATCGCTTTCCAACCGTCCACAGCGTATCAGCATCAACGGGATAATAAAACACTACGCCATCTCTGACTTCCCTTGTCTCACCAACGTCTACTGCACTGACAAAGCTCGTCTCCTCGTTATAATACATATTGGCGTGAGTCGTAATATCAAAGCTGACGCTCATATCGTCGCCGTTGGCTCTTGCATCAACAAAGCCCGTAGTCTGAGACAGCTCAAAGGTAAGCCCGTCACTGACAACTGCCACTTCTGACGGAAGATTGAGGTGAAGGGCAATATCAAAGCTCTCATAAATCGGCTCTGCTCCGTTTTCTCCAATACCCAAGCCGGAAATGCCTATTCTGCAATTCGCATAAAGCTCCCCGTTTTCAAAGTAGGTGTCCTTAACGGTAGTGTTAGCCATTGCCCCCTCAATCGACCTTACTCCCTTTTTGAGTGGAAGCTTTTCTTTAATTGCCGTACTTTCGCTCAAACGTCCAACGTATCTGCTAAGCTCCCTTCTGTCATAGCTTGGGGTAGCCTCACAACCAATACCGTAAATGTCTTCTGTTATCACAATGGGGCTGTTCTCCTCGCACATACATTGAGCAGTATAGCCAAATTCGACCTTCAGCACCTTGTTTTCACCCAAAGCGTCGCTCATTATTTCATAATCAAGAGCTCCACCGATAAGAGAAACACTTGCAATCATATCGCCCCTCGAATCGTCCATCTCAACGCTTCCCTTTATTTCAAGAGGCTGATAAAAGCTTTGTATTCCCCCCTCACTCTCTGAGTCGGGAAGATATAAGCAATGAATTGCAGCATTTCCCCAAAAGTTCACACTGTTATCGCCTGCGCTCGCCTCGTCGCAGGAAAGCTCAAGCCTTGCAGAAAGAATACGCTCCATTGCAGGACAGCTCTTAGGAAGCTTGATTTCCTCGCTCACCTTAAATTCAGCGTCCTTTGACGAAGCAATCCTCGTGCTATACACCTCTCTTTGAATTCCTTCAATCTTCTCGTCACTCTTCACAAAGCTTTCAAACGAAACGTTGGCTTTTACTCCAAGCTTCAGAACAAGCTCTGCTCTCGCGCTGATTCTTCTTGGGCTCTGCACCTTACACACTACGTTTTCAACGTCGGAGGAAAGCATAGCGCAAAGGCTGTCGGCATCTATGTTCCCCACCTCTGCCCTGCTGCTGTCCGAAAAGTCCTCTGAAAAGCTGTAGCTCTCGCTCTCCTGAGTGTCGGTGCAATAAATAACGTTAAAAATCACCTTGCCCTCAAGCTCGCAAAAAAGAGTATTATCTCTGATATACGCTTTTTTTGATGTAATAACGGGCATCGCCTCTGCCTTTAATACCCTCATTATATCCGAGCAATAGTCGGGAAGCGTGCTTTCACCGTCAACCCTTATTTTCTTAGTTGTTTTATAAATATCCACACACTGCAGATTGCTTTGAAGGTTTTTCATCATGTTGCTCCTTTGACTCTTTTTTGCTACATTTTATGTCAAAGGAAGAAAATTATTCCTCTTTTCGTCATCAAGTCTTAAAAGAAAATCTCGGTACCAGCTCGCACTTCCCGTATACCAGCTCCAGCCACCCGACCCCGTCGTATAAACGTCACCACACAAAACGTAGGGCTCTCTCTTGTATGCCTCGGTTTTGTGGTTTTCAGGGTTCAGAATTTCTGCAAGAAGTAGAGCACGGCGCTTGTTTATATCCTTTTTATCAGGCGCATAAAGATATGCCAAAGCCGACCAGACGGCAGCGTGAGTATACTGACCACCGTTTTCCCTGACTCCCTCGGGATAGGCTGAAAGATAACCAATCTCACTTGAAAAGCTCGGAATCGGTGGCGCAAAAAGCCTGTATATACCTACTTTTTCATCGTATAAGTGCTCCCAGGCAGAATTGAGAGCAAGCGTAATTCTTTCTACACACCCATCACCCGTTACTGCGTGACAAAGCGCAGAAAATGCCTGAGGCAGAGCATCAATTTCAAAATATTTACTTCCGGAAACCCCGAGCACCTCACCGTTTGGCAAAAACGCTCTTGCGTATCTGTCCGAGAAAAAGGCGTAGCTCTCCAGCCCTTCTTTGATTTTTCCGGAAAAGTCGGCATAGCTCCTGTCTCCCGTCACTCTTGAATAAAGCTCTATGACAATCCTTGCAAAAAATCCGAGCCAGACACTCTCAGAGCCATCGGGGAGCATATTCATTCCGTCGTTCCAATCGCCCCCTAAAATATAAGGTAACGAATGCTCACCAAGTCCTCTTTCACACAAAAGGTCAAGAGCTGATTTAAGATGGCAGGATAGCTCAAAGCTCTCCTCGCTTTTCTCGGGCACCTCGTACCTATCCCTCTCACTTGAAGACAAAGGCTTTGAAATAAGGTACTTTGTTTTCAAACCGAGTACACTTTTGTCATTTGTTCTCAAAATATACACCGAGGTCAACCAAACAAGCCACAGATAATCGTCAGAGCAATTCGTTCTCACTCCACGTCTGTTATGCCACCAATGCTGAACGTCACCCTCTTTATATTGATGAGATGCCATACGCATAATATGAGCACGAACCCTCTCGGGTGAAAAAGACAACAGAGTAAGGCAATCCTGTGCCTGGTCACGAAATCCCCATGCGCCACCCGATTGATACGGACCACTTCTTGCCATAAAGCGTGAAACCAAAACCTGATAGGACAGCCAAAAATACCTCTCGTTTTTCAATAAATCAAAAAGTCTCTTATGGGACAGCGCGTAAACGTCGGAAAATCTGTTAACTGAAAAGTATTCCTTGACTGCCTGATAATGCTTATCACTATTAGCCCAGCCCAGCACAAAAACTACCTCTCCACCTCTGTCACACGAAACGCCTACTCTGTCTGACAGTCTGATTTCCTTTTCAAACGGAAGATAAAGATAACCAAAGCCGTCGGACTCAAGCTCAGAAAACAGATTCCTGAAAACAACCGAATTATTACTGTCCGAAAAGAATTCCACCCTGGTAGATGCCTTTATATAATCGTCAAGAACGGGCAAAAAGCTATACTCCAGATTATACCCCTCATCCTCAACAGCGACGCTTACAGCCTTAAAGGAGAGAGTGGGGTGAATTGCGACCCTGATATTGAAATGCTCACCAATATACTCTGCCCTTCCACAAGAAAAACGAGTGGCAAAGGCAGAAGCGCATAAGTCCTTTTCGACTCCGTTTTTCTCCATAATCACCTTTTCCGAAAAAGCTCCTCCTACACTGTCATTTTCCCAATAGCTCAGACGCGAAAGACGGGAATTATACACCCAAGTGTTACCAAGACTTCTGTGTGACAGAATTGTTCCAAAGGTTTCAGATGCAATAACGTGCGACCACAAAACAGGGGGCTTCTCGGTTATCAGTATATCCCCGTCAGCCACCTCGCAGGGTGATACCTGAGAAATAAGTTCCCGATATTTTTTCTTTTTTATTCTCCTCTCGCTCGGGTAAGAGTCTGCAGCCAGAGCCTGACAAAGACCGACGGGAGCAGCTGAAACGTCAACGAAATGTATCCCCCCCTCCCTTCCCACAAGGAAGCCTGCCGACAAGCTCTCTATAATACTCTCTGCCTCACCACGACTCCCCCTCATATATCCCTCGTCTCTTACCTCTATGAGCAGTTCGTATCGCACTCCCATAACGTAATGTAGCTTATGAGCAATAATAAAGGCATAAAGCTCCTCCTTTTTAGTTTCACGCTTAACTAAAAAAACGGGAAGCCTACCCGATATTCCAAGAGAATATACTGCATTTTTGCCATAAAAGCTTGGAAAATTTGCTCTGTATACGTTCCCTGTATCACAACGCAGACAGAACAGAGCCTTTTCAAAATAATTGGCAGAAAAATCACCACCCGATGCAGTTACGGCGCTGTAAAAAAGCTCACGACTTCTCTTGACACTTCTCGAAAAGGGAGTTGCAAGCTCTTGACTTGCGTTAGATAAAGCCTCGGCTTTGGTAGCGCCAAAACCGATTACAAAAGTAGTATCTGTCTTGACTTTGAATTTACTCCTTACGTAAACACAAGGAGATATTAACGGCTCGTCAACTATGCTTCTGGGCGTATTGCCTGATAAGAGTGAAAAAATCCCATACTCTTTGCCCTCAAAAAGCTTTTCTCTTGAAAGCTCAAACTCAAAATCTGCGTTGGAAACAAGAGCTAAGAAATAAGGCTTTTCGCCAACCCTTGTCAATATCAGCGCACCTTCGCTGTACTCTGCACTAAAGAAAAGTCTTTGAAAAGCAGGATGTGACAGAAATGCGTCGAGCTCGGTCAAAAGAGGCTCAAAATATATACCAACCTCCCCCGTCTCACCACCGGATTCCAATCTGATACGCATAGCATTGTACCTTGCCGAAAGACTGACACTCGCCCTTAAATCACCTTGTCTGTACTCTGCAAAGCCCGTATCAAAGCTGTAGCTTACGTCGGGAGAAACCGAAGGTGAGGAAATATGCTCTCCGACCTTGCTGTATAACAGCAAAGCAGAAGGGTTGGAAGACGAGACGGGTCTTACTGCGCAAACAGAAGAGGACTTATCAATTGAAAGGGAAACGCTCTCCACCCCTCTTTCAGAAAAGACTGCTGTCGTCTGTCTCCCCGTCAAAGCCCACATGCCTGCCTCGGTGCGCAAAGTGGGAGCTTCTCTTTGAACGAAGCTTCTTTTTCTTGGCTCTGCATTTCTCTGAAGCCTTTCCTTTCTGACCGTCCTGATATCTGCAGGTACAGCCTCTTTTAACAATTCGGAAACTGCACGCATCTGATTATCCATCATAAATCTATTTACAAATACGTTATCGAAAACGGCATTTGCACAAGCTATAAAACTCATTCCGAGATGATGACTCATAAAGCTTTTTACCACCGACGGTCTTTGTACCGTCATATCAATTGCCTCATAGAAGCCAAATTCTCCATATAAGCCAAGCCTTTCAAGTGCTTCGAGGTTTTTGATTACAACTCCCTTTCCTATCGGTAGCATAATAAAGGAGGAATAAGGAGAAATAATCTTCTGTTCCTCTCGCTCTACACGACGGGAAAGAGACGGTATGCCAAAGGCTCTGTACTGATACGAGAGGTTTTCGTCAAAGGCAAAATAACCACTCTCCGAAACACCGAAGATTTTTTCATGTCGAAGCGTAGCAGAAAACTTCAGCTGTTCAACGAAGGTATAGCTAAGCGCCTCGTGAACAAAGCTGTTTTTATACAGGGGCAACAAAAGCTGTGGCATAAAATATTCAAATGCAGTACCACTCCAGGACAATGCACCAATTCCACCGAGATTAGCAACCAGAGGACGTGAAAGAGACGACCAGTGCCCGTCCTTTACAATACCTCTTGCTATGGCATAATAGTCGGTTGTCCTCGCCTCAGACATATACATGTCATAAACTATATCGTCCTGCTTTTCCCTATCCACGAAATAACCGAGAGAAAACAAATTTCTTGACTGATTGAACAAAAATCTGAAATCCGAATTAACCTCGATTTTCTTAAGCCTCTGCCTGATGGTCTTTACCCTTCTGTCGCTCTTTTCAAACTCAAGAAGTCCTCTTTCAAGTGCAACGAGGCAGGTAATAAAGTTGCCACTATCCACCGTCGAAATATACTCCTGACCAATCACCTCGAGATTGAGAGTGCTATACCAATTATAAAGCTGTCCCTTGTACTTAGGAAGCTTGTCAATACTGTTGAGCGCTTTTTCGAGTCTCTCCAAAGCATCGTCGAGCGAAATAAAGGAAAAATCAAGCGCTGCCAGAATTGAAATCAGATACAGACCGATATTGGTTGGTGATGTGCGTGAAGCGACCTCAGAGGAAGGGAAAATGGAGACGTTATCAGGTGGCAGATAATTATTCGTTTCATCTACGTATCTGTCGAAGTATTTCCATATATCCCCTGCCCAACGGGTAATCAGCTTCTTTTGAGCGTGCGTAAAGCCCTTATTTGCAATCGGCTTGTCAAGATGATAAACTATTACAAAGTATATACACCACAATATTCCAAGCAAGCGACAAAGAGACAACCTTGCAAAAGAGAGCACAAATGCCCCGAGCACAAAAGACGGAAAGGTATAAGCAAAGCTGTTGACGAGGCTGTTTTTACCTCCCTCGCCCTGACTTGCCGTAGTCCATTCAAGTAGCTTTTTACCCGATACCTTCATTCGCCAGAAAGAGCGAATCACAGCATCTGCATTTTTATACGCAATAAAGGCAAGAGATGAAAGACGGTAGCCAAGCATAATACTTTCACGGCAAAGCGCCGTGAGAGTGTCGCCGAAAAATTTTCTGAGAATATTTAACAGCGAGCCGTGAAACGAGGCTCTTAAAATCTCATTGAATAAAGACGTAAAAGACGGAAGCAAGAAGAAAAATGATGCCAGACTCAGCTCCTCGACTCCATACCACATAAGAAAAAACAATCCTAACACCTGAAAAATGGGAACTAAAAGATTAAAAAAGTTATTTAAGAACAAAAACCTTTCCGACGCAAGCATAGGATTGTTTATTTTTCCATATGGTGTTTTTATCTTCCTGCCGATGAATGCAAGCGACTGCACGTCACCCCTCGCCCATCTGTGCCAGCGCTTGTAATAGCTCTTCGCATTCGACGGAACACCGTCAAAAAAGCAAACGTCAGAAACGTACCCCGTTCTCAGCCTCGTACCCTCCAGAATATCGTGGCTCAGAATAATATTATCCGGAAAGGCGTCGACCAGTGTTTCTCGGAAAGCCGAAACCGAGAACATACCCTTGCCACAAAAAACACCCCTGCCAAACAGCGCACTATTGAGATTGAAAATAGCCGAATGATAGCTGTCAACTCCCCCTCTTCCCGACATAAGAGTTGAAAAGCGTGTCTTGTGAACCGACTCAAGAGAGCTGACGGAAACGGGCTGAAGTACTCCAAAGCCTTTTGTAACAACCCTTGCACCCCCTCTTTTCTCAATAACGGGAGCGTTCATGGGGTGCGCCATAGTACCCACCATCTTATTCAGCGCGCCAAGCTCCATATCGGTATCAGCATCAAGTGTAAGAAGATACTTTATATCCTTTGGCAGTTGTCTCTCACACTCAATTGAGCTTTCATCGCCACTAAGGAGCTTTACAAGCTCTATTATAGCACCACGTTTCCTCTCGTATGCCCGATAAACTCCATCAGCCTCGCACCACTGTCTTTTACGGGTGAAAAGATAAAAACGGCTGTCAAGCGACTCGAGGCATTTTTTTGCCTCTTTAATTATTTTTTCATCATCTTCAGCCCTTGGCGTCTTGCTCTCCGGAAGGTCGAGAAGAATCCCCCAGAACGCGCCCTCGTCCTTACCTCTGCTGCTCGTTTTCAGACTCAGTAGCTCAAGCTGTGAAAACAGCGCTCTCACCTCATCCACCTTACTGACAAGAGCCGTAATAACGCTGAGCGTAGCATATTCCTCGGTAATTCTGGGCACTGACAAGCGTGGCAGAATATCGCTCTTTTTAAGCCTTGCAACAATCGGTACGAAAAGCTCAAAGGAGCTTTGCCACAACGGAAAAACAGCCAACAGCATTACCACTACCACAAATGGTATTGGTAATGCTTTTCTCAACACCGAAAATAAAATAACAGCTAAAAGGCTAAAGATGAGAACGGGCAGAATTAACCACCCACTCTCACCTTTATTAAGGGGCAAAAGCTCTCCTATGTGACAGCCCCTTCTGACAGCCTCATCTACTATTCTTTCACACCCCTGAGTAAAGCTCAACCCTCTTTTACGAGCGTAGTGTTCAAGCTTTTCCTTATACAGAGCTCTCGTTTCTCTGTCCAGCCTTGAATACAGACTGTCACGTCTCAGGATTTGCTCATATCTGAGATAACCAAGCAAAAAGGGAGAAAAGTCAAAGCTCTGTAATCCCCTTATTATTTCGGGGCTATCAAGCTTACCCTCAGCAAGAGCAATAATGCTCGCCTCTAAAAATGCCTCTGACACCCTTTCACATTCCTCACTTGTCAGCTCGTTTGAAAACACCTCAAAAAAAGCCGACATTCCGTCAAATAGAGCTTCACGACTGAGGCAGGGGAGCAACACCGACGAATAATACCTCATTCTTTGAGAAATTCTCACTCCCCTGATAACAGACATAGCCTCTTCTACCAGATAGAAATTATGAAATATTGTGCCCTCTCTGTTTTTAAGGGCTGATTTTTTCAAAATAGCATACGCTCTTCTGCGACCAAGAGCTTTATAGCTCTTGTCCTGAGACTCCTTTGCTTTTATCAGCATCTCTTTTATTTTACTCTTATCCATATTACTCTCCTGCGAAAAATCCTTTCATCAGGAAAGTATTGCCATAAAAGTGTTTTTTAATACACACCCATTGCCTGAGCGTAGATTTTTACCTGATGTCGATAGGAGAAGGTCAGGGTCGGGTCGTTTATAACCACGTCAAGCACCTTTCTTATCTTCGCCTTGATCTTCATCGAAATATAATCAGTGGGTGCATATTTTCTTTTCACCGTATCAACGAAATCCTTGGGGGAAATTTTAGGCTCAATTCTGTTGTCCTCACCACTGCCTTCTCCCTTACCGATGCCCCCCACAGACTCGGGCGCACTCTCGTTCTCCTCGCCCTCACGCTTCGCCTCATAATCACGGTTGTCAGCGTAGCGGGAATACTTCTCGTCATCACGCTCTGCCTCATAGTCACGATTGTCAGCGTAACGGGAATACGCCTCATCATCACGCTCTGCCTCATAGTCACGGTTGTCAGCGTAACGGGAATACGCCTCATCATCGCGCTCGGCTTCGTATTTTCGATTTTCCACGTAGCGACGGTGAGTTTCATCGTCACGCTCTGCTTCATAATCCCTGTCGGAATTAAGCTGAGCACGGTATTCGCTGTTCTTTTTCAGCTCAACCTCACCTGCATTGTCGAGATAACTTGCAAAGGCGTTTGCCTTTGCATCTGCTCTGCTTCTCTCGTTTTCGCTTCTTTCTCTTGAAGCGTTCTCTTCAATCTCCGAAAAGGCAATATTTCTTGCAAGGTTGTGGTCGATATCAGCCTGAGCAGATTCACCCGAAGCCAAAAGCCCCTTGTCAGCAAGAGTCGCTTTGGTATTGCGCAAAGAAATCTGGTTTTTTGCATCTGCTGAGTTTTTATCCTTCTTTTCCTTTTCGTTGATATCCTTAAGCCTTGCATTGTGCTCTCTGTTAATTACAGCGACAGCAGAATTATATCTCTGAGTAAGCTTGCTCAAAGCATCATCATAGCCGTCAAGTACTGTTTTTGCGTAGCTTTTTACGTTATTTGACATATATCCACCTCCTTATGCTAAAGCTCCCTGCGTGAGCTTTTCAAAAAGTAAATCCGACCACTTCCACCTCTTCAGGTATTCAATGGTATTATCATTAAGAACGAACAGCTTTTTCACAAGCTTATAAAAGGTTTCGGGGCATTGAAAGGTTTTTACTGAATAGGTATCGCTCGCACTCATACTGTTCTCTACAAAATAGCTCTTGTAGCCCCTCATATCAAGGTGTACACAGCGTGCGTTTATAACTCCTATCCCGTCAAATCCAATCAGCTCTGCTATAGCAGCAAGCTCGTATGCGCTGTAGCCATCAACCCACACGTCGGCAGCAAGCCCTTTTGAATGTTGACCTGCCTTACCTGTGAGCTGTTTATCATATGCCTCGGTTCTGTAGCCGTCGGTGACGATAATCGGCTTGTAACGAACGGCTCTTGACAGCTTTTCGAGCATCTCTATGAGTTCCTCTGAAATAAGGATTTTATCACCGTCAAGCTTCGTGCCACGCCTTGCCCTGAACTCCTTTACCCTGAAGTGAGGCGAAAGCTTATCGTTTGCGTTCTTTTCATAAGAATATTCTTTTATTGCCATTTTACTCTCCTAACTTATATACTCAATTATAGCGCCACCCGGTCCACCGTCGTAGCCCGACTCATACTCGCCGTTCGACTGACTGCCCGAGAAGCCACCACCACCGATGCCGACAGGGTCACCCTCGTATGCGCTTCCCGTTCCGAGAAGACTGTCACCACCGATAGAAAACTCAATGACGGGATTTGACGAGCCGTAGGTATCGTGCGCCTTGGGATAACCACCTCGGCAGTTAATAGTACCACCCTCGGCAGCAGCCCTCTCACTCTTTGAGAATTTTCCCCCTTCTGCTCTTGCAACAACGCTACCGTTTACAGAAAACACGCTGTCGCCACCGTTCTGAGCCTGAGAGACGAGAGCGTGGTTTTCGGACACAAGCCCTGCACCCCCCTCGCCTATTACAAGCTCACACAAGTCTCCTGCAGCAAGGTCAATCCAGAGCACAAGACCTGCACCTCCACCTCCACCAAGCTTGTGATAGTGGTTGGTGCTACTCACTCCACCCCCTGCGCCTCCACCAACAAGAGTTAGCTTATAAGTACCCGTTCTCTGAACGGTAAAGCTATGCACACCTGCAGTAGTATAGCTCTGCGCCCTGATAGACGCAGACTTCAGAAACTCGGCAATTTCGGGCTGAAATTTATCGGGAGTAATCGTTCCGTCGGGAATAGTTGAATTTGCAAGAGCATGAAGCTGAGTAGCAAGAGATACAAGCTTATCCTGAACGCTCTCACCCTCTACGGCATCAATTGGCTCACTGCCGATTTTTCTTGCTCCACTTGCCCCCTCCGAAAGAGAGGCAAGCTCTTCAATCAGAACCGAATTGATATAATTTTTTATATCAACGCCTGCCTTATCAAATATAGCCTTCAAAGCGTCGGCAGTAAGACCCTCTTCTATGTTCGGACGGTTTGACAGCTTTGAAACGTTTTCAACGTCGGTTGAAAATGATGTTATTTTCATATCTATTCTCCTTCAAAAAGGGGCTGATTTACAGCCCCTCCTACAAGTTATTCTTCGTTTTCAGGGAGTAAAGCCACGTCCCAATAAGCCATCTCGGTAGGATATACAATTTTTGCGCCGTAAAGGTGGAGACCCTTAACTGCAGTACCGTTTCTGAGCTCAGGCTCATAGGGCTTGATAGAATTAATCTGCTCGGCAAAGGCAATCGCTCTATCGGTACGGGCAATGCATCTGTAGAAGCCCGATTCGTTGTAGGTGATGTTGTTGGTTACGTATATATCAAATCCAAGAATTTTACCGATATAACCCTTAGCAAGAGCATTTGAGTTATTGGTGTCGGTAAGAAGATTTGAGATAAGCAAAAGCTGTTCAACAACGGGAGGAACCTCGAGTGAAATCTTTGCAGAATTGGGTACGTTGTTCTCCATAAGCTTTCTTCTGAGCTGAGAAAGTGACTGAACTACCGTTGCAGCCTGAGGATTCTCGTAAAGCACCGTAGGTACATTATCGTCGTAAAGGGTGTAAATGTACTTGTCTGCCTCGTCGCTGAGCGCATCTGCAGCTCTCTTCATAGCAGACTGAATGAGCTTGGGAGAAGACTGAACGTCATCGATACTGTCGATACAGAAGTTAAAGCCCTTTGCCTGATCGATTACGAGCATTCTCGTATTGTCTGAGAGAACCTCGGGCTCAGGCATATTGGTGTTCTTGGTGTAGTTAAAAACTGTTACGGGACCAAGACCGTTGATCTTTACTCTGTCGCCCTGAGTCTTGATATCTCCCTCAAATTCTCTTGAACAAAGCTTAACGCCTACGTAATTTTTCTGAAGCTCCTCGTAAAGTGCTTCGCTCCATACTGTTGGTATAAAATTCTTAATAGCCATAATATTTATCCTTTCTTATTTCAAATTATTTGTTTTCCCATTTTTCCATGGATTTCATAATTGCCTTATAGTTGCGACGGATTTCCTTATCACTCATCGACTTTACCATATCGGGAGTAAAGTAAACCTCCTCGCTGTCATTGTGCACCTGAGGTGGAGCAGACTTTGAGTTCTTCTCATTGCTGTCAGCAATCTCCTCCTTTTCCCTCTGGCTTCTCAAGTAGTAAATGGCATACTGACCTGCAAGTCCCCTGCCATTGTCACAGGACTCAAAAACCTCATCGGGAATATCCTCAGCCTTAAGCTCGGGGAAAAGCGAAACGAGAGTTTCAAGCTCTGCCTTCAAATTCTCCTTGAGGCTCTTATCTCGTCTCAATTCCTCAAGCTCGAGCTCGTCGGATTTCTCGGTGTCGAGCTCTGCCATAATTTTCTGTGTTTCTTTGTTCATAATAGTTCCTTTCAAATTTACTGTACGTCGCTTATTCTGCCCACGACGCTGACTCCGAGCAGATTAAAATCTCCACCCGAGCCATCGTTTTTTAATATGAGCTTAAAGCCTCTCGTACGCTTGGTTTTTATTCTCTTGTGTAATCTTACGGGTGTTACGGCAGTCAAAAAGACCGTATCACCAAAATCAAATGCGTCAAAATCACTCACCTTGTATTCAACTCCAAGGCTTTCCTCTTTAACTGCATTTCTCTCGGATACCCACAAAAATCCGAAGGATGTCTTGCTGATGGGAAATACCTCAAATTCCAAACGATGCACGTTCTTTGGCTCAAGTCCAAAGAAGTCCTCGTAGCCCGACTCCCATTCAAAATCAACACTCTTTCCGTCGTCCAGCTTGTCGTCGGTCATTTTACAAAGAGCGCCGTCTCGTCTGATAAACCAGCTTTCTCCATCATCGCCCTCCGAAAAGTCAATCGCATCAAAGCCCTCGTAATAATAGAAGAGGTCAAGAGCGTAATTATAAACGAAAATCCTTTCACCCTTCCATATAAACAATTCTCGGCTCGAGGCTCTGTCAAAGGAGCGAACTCCATGAACACCAAGCTCGCCGAGTCCCACCTTAATTCGCTGACCGATTTCCTGAGCATTGCGCTCATCTCTTATAGTGGACGAGCTCCAACGGTAAAGACCCGTTTTGGAAAGAGTGACCGGCTTATTGTCAATCAGCCTTGCAAAGCCCATTGCCGTACACCCCGTCTCAGATGAAACCGTCTTAACGGGATAGCTCATACGCTCAACACCCGACAGGTCGCTCACCTTTTCGCCATAACAGCTAAAGGCTTCGTTTTCGGTAAATACCATAAGGGTATCGTAGTGACGGATAATAGAGGTAATCGGGCTTCCGTCACCGATGCTGTTGAAACTCAGCTCGGGAAAGTACGCCATATCCAAAACTCCGTCGTGCACTCCCGAATATCGCATAACCGTGGGCGCATTGGCATCTCCCCACAAAAATATTCTCGTATCGTTATCTGCTCCGTAGGCGACAGCATACCTCATACGGTCGATTATGCCAACGTTTTCATTTTCCTTGGAATACCAGACCTCAAGGCAGTTTGGCGTAGTATCCTCGGGCGCAGTCTCGAAGGTTATCGTACCCTCTTCAAGATTTACAGTATACTTAAGACTTGAATAGTACTCACCCGACAGCTCTACATAATAAATACTGTCAAGATTTTTCTCTGCAAGCTGAAAGGTCTTGTGAGTGCCGTCGGGAGTAAACCTCTGCCTCTTTCTGCCCGTTAGAAGATTTGCGTCCTCGTATGGTGTTCCGGCGCCTGTATAGTCGCAGGAAATAGCAATCACAGGCACGTAATAGTTGAGATTGGAAAAGCTCTCCCCGTTCCACTTCTTGATTTTTATGCCGTCAAGAAAATAAAGAGCGTTACCAAAGGGAAAAATCATTACCTCTCCCTGACTCGAGTCGAGCTGTCCTATCTCGACAGCCTCGCCACCTGAGAGCTTATAAACCTTTTCGTCAACCACCCATACAACCGTCTCGCTTCCGTTGAGACTACCCGAGAAAACACCCCTTCCAACGCCACTCGTATCACATACCCTGCAATAACCGTCTCGTCTTGAAAGTGTATAGCTCGAGGTGACCGTGAGGTTTTTCATTCTTGGGCTTTCCCCGATTTTCAAGTCTCCCTCACCAATCTCACATTGATGAAGTCCGAGAAACTTGTTGATAGTTGTTCTGAAATCACGAGCCATAGAACACCACCTCAATACACGTCAACTACAGAGCCGTGCGTAGCCGAAGCAAAAGCCGCGACCACCTCACTCCTCGTGTTTTTGAACAGCGAGTAAAAATACTCTGCTCGCCCACTATCCTCTTCAAAAATCAGATGAGAAGCAATAGCATAAGGCAATACCCCTGAAGCAAGCGCCTCGTGTAAGGGAATCTCGTCGTCGAGTGTCCTAATCGGCTGAAAATCCCAGCTGAAATCTCTGGGGCTTATTTTTCTTATAATACATTCATCAAGCCAAAGCAAAGTAACAATCGAATTTATTATCTCGGGTGCATTCTTTTCAAAATCTACCACGTCAGCGTGGTACGCTCCCCCCGAGTCTCTTTCGTTAATCAACGCCAGGGCTCTGTCAAATGCCTGTCTCGCCTTCATCGAGCGCTTCCTCCCTTCTCTCTCTGTACTCCTGAATTAAAGAATCCTTCAAGGTGATATAGCCCTCAGGCAATCTTTCAAGATATTGGTCAAGTGATATCATTCCATTCTTCAATAGGTTTTCGAGCGTATTGAGGCTGGCAACCTCGCTCCAATATCCTGCCATACCTGCATTCACGTTACACGAGAAAATCACATCGCTATACTTGGACACGTCAAGCAACGCCCCACAAAGCTTGTCGTTTTCTCGCCAGAGGAACATTCTGTGCCTGTCATAGTAGTGCAAAACGTAGTCGAGCCACACCATACCAAGCTCTTCAACTGCTCTGTAAAGCGCTCTCTTCTGAATTTCAAGAGGCACGGAGGACGACTCCTGAAGAGCAATAATTGCCGAAGTATTGTTAGCATCAATGTTTCCAAGCGCTGCATCGGTCGCTCCCATAAGCTCTCTGGTCATATTCATCGTAAGAGATATGACGTCAAGGAAGCCTGACTGCATAACACCGGGAGACAGCACCTGTGCCACGTTGTCAACGGGTCCGTTTACACCAATTGCCTCTCCCACCTCGTTGGTCCACTCATCAATAAGATTTGAATTGTAAACCACCTTTGAGAAAGAAACGTTTATCATATGCTTCATAACCATAGCGAATGCCTTATTGATATAAATCTGGTTTTCAATAAGTCCCGTTGCCACAGCAGTTCCGTGATATGAATTTTTAGTCTTGTCCCAATTCATCAACACGAGTGGATAAAGAGAAAGTCTGGTATCAATATCCTCTACAATCACGCACGCTTGAGTGCTTTTTCTGTAGTGAATTGTTCCGTTCTTTCTGTATAGCTTGATTACGTAGGTACATTTCGTATCCTTCAGCTCATCCTTGCCCTTATCTCCTGCCTCGTCCTGAGTATCCGAGTCGGGTGAAATTTTTTCAATATCCACCTCGCTCACTCCGTTTGCCCTTGCCTCTGTTCTCAGGCTTTCAACAAGGTCTCTGCCCGAAATCAGAATATAAGGCTGACTCTGAACGTCCGAGGTATTCACGTCTCCGAAGAAAACGTTGGTTGAGTCAATCAGCTTTGTTGCAAAATCGCCCTTATACTCCTGAATTGTCTTTTTTGAGGAGTCCCAATATACATAAAGGAACATATCGCCGCTTATAGCAGCATCCTTAACTCCCTCATAAAGAATAGAGGTAAGTCCGTCCTTGTCAAACCTGTAATTGAGATACGAGGTAAGTAGCTGAGAAGCTCTTGCAAGCTCGTCTCTGACCTCGGGGCGATAAATTATGCCTGCGCTTTCAGCATCAATTTTCATTGCTATCTTAGCCGACATAAGATTTGAGGTAAAATAGCTGATAACTCTTTTGAAGATATTAAACACAGGAGTCGGAAGTCCACCACTGCGAACTCCATTCCATTGGTCGCCTCTCCAAAAGCGCTCGTTCTTACTGACAGTATCGTATAGGTTTATCTGTCTGTTGTAATTTCTTCCCGCTTCAAGCAGCGCCCAATCTGCAGAAATCTCTTCTTTTCTTTTTTGCTTCAATCCTTTTTCCCTCCTTCCTTATGGTCATAGGATATAATGTTTCGCCAAAAGCTCGGTTCTTCATCTCTCTCCAAGCGCCCTTCCTCCTTCCGTACCAGAAGGTGCCTGAAGCCAAGATACGTCATAACCTGACCCGTCAGCACAACAATCCAAGTCAATATAAAGCCTGTTATTTTGCTCACCTCCCTTCGACGTATATATCCTATCACACCCTCATACTGACATACAATGACATGTACCTGACATGTTTTTGGGATTATTTTACAAATATATATTGACAAACCCCAAAAAGTGTGTTACTATACAAGTGTACTAATACAATTAATACAGTTAATACACAGAAAGGAGAGTCAGAATGTTACCTTTGAATTTGAAAAGCGGCGTTCCAATCTGGGAACAAATCAAGGAAGAATTCAAAAAGCAAATCCTGATGGGCGTATGGTCGCCGGGCGAACAGCTCCCCTCGGTGCGCAACCTTGCAAGCGAGCTTGGTATAAACCCAAACACCATACAGCGTTCGTATTCCGAGCTTGAGCGTGAGGGCTTCACCTTCACAGTGGCAGGCAGGGGGTGTTTTGTAGAAGACAATATCGAGCTGATACAAACAAAGCGCAGAACAGAGGCAATACAAAAGCTGGAAAGCGTACTCGCTGAGCTGAAAGAAATAAACGTCGAGTACGAAATCATAGTAGAAAAGCTAAACAAAATTTACAAGGAGGGAAACGAAAATGATTAGAATTGACAATGTTTCAAAGCGATACGACAACAACGTTCAATCGCTGAAAAACGTATCAATGGAGATAAAAAAAGGCTCCGTTCTTGGTATCATAGGAACCAACGGAGCAGGAAAATCGACGTTACTCAGAATAATGTCGGGCATTTTTAATGCCGACGAAGGCAAGGTGTTTATAGATGAAGAAAGCGTATTTGAAAACGACAAAATAAAGGCTAAAGTTTCTTTCGTATCCGACGAGCAATACCTCATTCCACATTTCACCCTGAATGATATGGCAAAGCTCTATAAAAGATTTTATCCCGGTTTTTCGTTTGAAAAATTCAAAAGCATGTGCAATGCAATAAATCTGGACACCAACAGAAAAATAAGCACCTTTTCCAAGGGTATGAAAAGACAGGGCGAGGTTATTTTATCAATCTGCACCGAAAGTGAATACCTCTTTTTTGACGAAACCTTTGACGGTCTCGACCCGATTGCCCGAGATTTTGCAAAGAAAGTGATTGCCGAAAGCGTTGCCGAAAGTGAACGCACAGTCATTCTTTCCTCGCACAACCTTTCGGATATCGAAACAATCTGTGACAGCGTCTGCCTCATTGATGCAGGTGAGCTTGTAATTCACAAGAGCATTGACGACATCGTTCAGGGCTGGCGCAAGGTTCAGCTTATTCTCTCTGAGCCTCTTGAAAGCTGCGAGCTGTTCTCGGATTTTGCTATAATGCCGCAAATGAGTGGCAGACTCGTAACCTTTATTACCCATCTTGACGAGGACGAAGCAATTGAAAAAGTGAACTCACTGATTGAAAACAACAAGCTTATTTACTCGGAATGCGTAGACCTTACTCTCGATGAAATCTTCACGCTTGAAGTAAACAGAATGAAAGTGGAAAGGAGTATGTAAAATGAAAAAAATCAACGCTAATAAGGTACTCCTTATCATAAAAAACAATTACATAATCAACCGTTCAATCCCCCTTATTCTGTGCATTGTTTCGCTCATTCTCGGCTCACTCATCGGAGCAATGCCCATATCGGAAGTTGAGACGAGATACAGCTACCGTATGCAAGACCTTGAAATGTACGAAAGCTATCGCTCGACAATGGAATACACTTATCAGGATCTTCTAAGCTTTGACGGTATATTCTCGATAGTATTTATAGTTGTAGCGATGATTATTGCAATACTCTCTGTCCTTTCGCTAAGCACCTATATGAGAGATAAAAGCAGCAACGATTTCTACCACTCAATGTCGGTAACACGTGGAGAAATATACCTTGCAAACTATATAACAGCTCTTATTAATTCGGCTATAACCATTGTAGCCTCACACCTCATCGGACTTGGCTTTATGAATATGTTAGCCACCTATAAGCCAATGAGCTTTGGAGAAATGCTGGCAACTCAACTGCCCGTAATTCTGTCAACTCTCTTATTCCTGGCTATGTTCATAGGCATCGCAATGCTCGCAACACTATCAGCAGGAACAGTCTTTGCAGGAATTATAAACTATGTATTCCTCAACTTCTATATTCCTGCAACAGTTCTCTCAGTTTCTCTTGCAAGCGCCCAGCTTTTCGATACAGCTCTCTTTGACTATCTTCAGCACTTTCCTATGGCGTACGCATATACCTCACCACTTTTACGGTACATCTATTCAGCCGTAGGTTATCTGAAAATGCAGGCGCTCGACTACGTCATATTGGCAATTATTACCGTTGTCATTGTTGCGCTGGGCATCTGGCTTTACACACTCAAAAAGAACGAAAACGCTTCAAAGCCTCTGCCCTTCACAAGCTCTGTAAGACCTATGCAATACCTTCTCACCTTTGATGCAATTCTGCTTGGCGCAACCTTCTTTGAGGCTATTACAAGCTCATTTGTATGGTGTCTCGTAGGTGGACTCTTAGCCCTCTTCCTTGCGTTTATCATCTTCAACGCATTCGTTGACAAGAGCTTTAACTCGGTATTCAAAAAGTCTCGCCATATGTTATACATATTGATTTTCACAATTGCTTTAAGCGCTATATTCGTTGCCGATACCTTCAAGCTCTATAAAGAGCCTGCACCCGACCTCGACAACGTCGACTATGCTTACGTAAACCACACAATGCAATATGCTGACCGTGACGAATGGTCGAACTACGACTTTGTAACCGAAACCGAAAATAATGATATGACCTATTCTATACTTCTTGATAAGGAAAACGCCGAGCTTGTTTCAAAGCTCTACGAAATTATGAGCAGCATGGAAAACAGGCGTTCCGACGAATATCCGGCAACTGATAAAGCAGAGGCAAAAAGCATATCAATTTCTATAGGTATTTACTGTAAAAACGACTTTCAGGGTTATCACGAGTATTGCTACGTTACCAACGGCTCACCCTATTGGGACGAGGTCTTTGAAATCATCAACAGACTCCAAATCAAAAACAACGCATCAAGTGAACACGTCAACTACTATGAGGTTGTAGAAGAAAAGGCTGTTGAATAACAGGGATGCGAAAAAGATTAAAACACATAAAACCAAAGGGGATGTAAAAAAAGGTTAGACCACATAAAACAATGAAAACATATGTAAAATAAGGATAAAATTTGTTATGCTTATTAAAAAAGCAAACGTTTTATAAGGTAAAAAAAT
>JAZNRH010000007.1:0-11474 GCA_045590615.1 Eubacteriales bacterium | reverse complement strand
AGGGAAGTTTCAAGAGGTAATTTTTGTTCATATCAAGGCATCTTTTCCGAAGTAATACTTTATGTATTACAAGGGAAAGTAACGAAGATAGGGACGAAAATCACCCTTGAAACCGACAAGAGTTCGGCTCCCTTTGGCTATATTAAAAGCATTCAACTCTATAAGGGGGCTGTAAAAAACTGATTTAGTTTTTTACAGCCCCTGTGTCACCGTTTATTCTTCGGTTCTTTCATATTTAGTCCAGTCTGTCGCCTCGTTGAGCTTGGTCCACGTTTCATAAACGTGATTCTTCTTCTCGTAATCGTGGCTATTGGTTGCTTCCTGAACTGCGATATAGTACCAAGCCGATTTATCGTTGTTGTCGGGCCATACCTTCATACCGTCTATCAGGTCGTCAACGGTTTCAGGAACTCTGTTCAGAACTCTGTTAATCATCGTTATCGCCTCTGCACGAGTGATAAACTTATCAGGTCCGAAGCTTCCGTCCTCGTAGCCTCTTACCCAGCCGTGTGCTGCAGCTTCATAGATTTCGTCCTTTGCCCAATGACCCTCAACGTCGTTAAAGGTGTGAGCTACCTCGTATTCAGAATTATCGAATCTTGCGCAAATTACAGCAAATTCTGCACGGGTAATCTTAGCATCGGGAGCAAATACACCAAGTGTTCTGCCGTTTACGATACCCAATCTCGCCATTGTCGAAACGGGGTTGTTAAACCAATGTCCCTTATTTACGTCTGTAAAGCTGTTCTCTGTTGTGAAGTTCTGGTCTCTTACAAGGTCGGGCTTGAGTAATCTGAAGAATATAGCAGTTACTTCGGCACGAGTAATATTTTCGTTAGGCTTAACCGTACCGTCAGGATATCCGAGAACGTAAGCAATATGGTCCTCGCCGTTAAGCTGATCGGGTGTCTCGTGACCGTGACCTGCATTTCCGTTATCCTCAACCCAAGCTGCATAAACCTTCTTGTTCTCATTCATCGTAACGCTTGTTACACTCTCTTCAAGTGCTTCGTCTGCATACCAACCCTCAAACACGTAGCCTTCCTTCTCGGGAACCTTTATAAGCTGAACTCTCGTGCCTTCCTTGTGTCTTTCGGAAGCAATTGCGTTGCCACCGTTGGTCACGTAAGAAAGAGTATAGTAGTTAGCCGTTGGTTCTCCACCACCTATGCGCTGCCACTTTGCTATGAAGGTCATATTCTTGTCAACCTTGACAAGACTTGCAGGCGCGTAATCCGTCGTACCTTCCTTCCAGCCGTTAAAGTAGTAACCTTCGCGTGTGGGAGCTGTCTTTACGGAGATTTGAGACCCTGCGTTAACGTACTCGTCACTATAATCAACGCCCGTAGCTCCAACGCCACCGTTCAATTCATATTTAACAAGGAACTGTGTCGTCCACCTGCCAAGGAACGAAACGTCGTGATTGGGCATTGTGAACCTGCCGTCTTCAACTATTGCAGTATGCGTATACCAGCCGTCGAAAGCGTAGCCTGTCATAGAGGGCTTATCCGAAACCTGAACCTCTGCTCCGTAACGTACGCCGATTAAATTCTTTTCGGTGAGGTCGGGAGCATTATAAGGTGCTTGGTCGTAATAACCGTAGGTTACGTTAAAGGTGCGTCTATCGTAGTAGAGATTAAGCACTAAATTACCAATGCCGTTCTCATCAACCGACACGTATCCTTCCCACTTGCTTGCGCCCGCGTTAGGAACAAAGCCCTGATACGAATTAGCATTTGCCACTACAAGCTGTCCAACGTACGCCGAATCGGTATACTGATGATCCAGAGTGTAGTTATCGTCATCTAAGTTCTGTAGCCAATACTTAACCTCGTAATCAACAATATTTGATGTGAAGCTGCCCTTCAAAACAACGTTCTTATCAGGCATCGTGAAGCTGTCATCCGAAATCTGAGCGTCTGTAGTTTTCCAGCCATTAAACGTGTAGCCGGGAAGCTTTGGCTTGGGTGCTACCGTGATTTGTTTGCCATAGGGAACGTTATTAATTTCCGTAGGAACACTTGGAGCGCCGTTAGGAGCCTTACCCTCGTACTTGTAGGTTATCTTATGTGTGTTTCTGTTGTAATAGAAGTTGATTACGGTAGAGCCGTCGCCATTAATAGTAACCGTCTGCTGTCCGTCAACAATATAATTGGTAACGTCGGTAAAGCCGGGAATAATGAGTGGGTACACGGTAATCTGAGTATCCGTAGTGCCTACTCTTGCATCGCTTGAGTAAACCTCATAACCGTCAAGCGAAGTGTTCTGAGCCCAATGGATAATCTTATACGGAATATTATTCTCTGCAAAGTACTTACCCTCAAGACGTACGTTATGCTTGGGCATTGCAAACTCGCCGTTTTCAATCGTGATTGTCTCGCCACCGTGCGCAACGGGGGTCCAACCAACGAACTTATATCCCAAAGGCGCCGTCAAGACAGGCTTAATTTCAACGGTTGCACCGTGACGATAGCTGTTGGCGTCAACGGGAGCATTTTGACCACCGACAGGAATGCTGCTTGTCAATACGTACGTAACCGTAAACTCTTCTCTGCTGTAGAAAAGATGGAGAACAAGCGAACCGTTACCTGCAACCGTACCCGTTTTAACAGTACCATGAATAGTATCGTCGTACTTATAGCCATCAAAGACTCTGGGCTTTGCAGTCACAAGTGTACCCGTCGTACCCGTATGAGTAGAGATATATTCTGCACCAACGCTTTCAGGGTAGCTACCGTCTGCTTTCTGAAGATGATGGTAAACCTTGTAAACCGTATCGTTTCTCGGCTCAAAATCACCCTCAAACACTACGTCGTAAGCAGGCATATTGAATTTTCCACTCGTCGGGATTCCCGTCTGCTCGGGATACCAGCCAACGAAATCATAGCCTGTGAGCGTAGGTGTTGCAGAAACCTGAACCTCTTCGCCATATTTGTAGCTTGCCATAGCAGGAAGTGTAGCTGCGCCGTCGGGCTGCTCGGCAGGATCGTAAATATAGCTTACGTTATAGCTCAATCTCTCGTAATAGAACTTGAGAACCGTTGAGCCGTCACCGTTAATAGTGTCAGAAACGTTGTTGTTGGCGTTATCTTCGTCAAATATGAAGCCCTCTGCTTCCTTGATTGCAACAGCAGATACGCTGTCGCCCGTCTTACCGGTGTGCTCAAGCCTGCGGCTCGGAGCAGTCGGGTAGCTACCGTCAAGATTCTGGAAGTAATGCTCCTCTGCCCAGTCGGTGTTCTTTGGCTCAAAGCTACCGTAAAGAGTTACCTCTCTGTCGGGCATTGTAAAGCTTGAAGTGTCATTGTCTATCATATGTCCCGACGAATGCCAGCCGTTGAAGGTATAACCCGTAAGCTGAGGGTCGCCTGCAATGGTTACCGTTTCGCCGTACTTGTAGCTTGCCGTAGCAGGAAGAGCTACCTGCTCGGGTGGTGTAACCTCAAACGCATATTTAACGGTATGAGAATTAATGTTGTAATACAGCTTCAACACAAGCGAACCGTCGCCTGCAACGATACCACTGAGCTTGTTATCGGCATTATCAGTGTCAAAGGTGTAGCCTGTGAAGGTCTTATGGATTGCGCTGACACTCGTTCCTGTAGTAGCAGTCTGGTTATAGCTTGCCTCATCGTTGAGAACAAAGTCACCGTCGAAGTTTTCAAGGTAATACTCTACCTTATAGCCCGTATCGGCATTGGGTATGAAATTACCCTCGTATACTACGTCGTGAGCGGGCATTGTAAAGCTTCCGATTGCCACAACGCCACTCTGCTGAGGTGTCCAGCCGTCAAAGAGATATCCAACGAGAGTAAGCTCGTCCTCAACCGTCACGTCTGCGCCGTACTTGTAGCTCACCGTAGCAGGAAGCCCGGGTGCGCCCGTCGGCTGCTCAGCAGGGTCGTAAATATAGCTTACGTTATAGCTCAGTCTCTCGTAATAGAATTTAAGAACCGTTGAGCCGTCACCGTTAATGGTGTCCGAAACGTTGTTGTTTACGTTATCTTCGTCAAACACGAAGCCCTCTACGTCCTTGATTGCAACAGCAACTACGCTGTCACCCGTCTTACCAACGTGACCGAACCTACGGCTCGGAGTGGTCGGATAGCTGCCGTCAAGATTCTGGAAGTAATGCTCCTCTGCCCAATCAATGCCGTCCATAGCCTCAAAGCTACCGTAAAGAGTTACGTCTCTGTCAGGCATCGTAAAGCTTGAAGTGTCGTTGTCTATAGCATATCCCGACGAATGCCAGCCGTTGAAGGTATAACCCTCAAGCTCAAGGTCGTCTGCAACGGTTACTTCCTGTCCGTAATAATAGGTTTCATCCCCCGGAAGCGCCACGTGTTCGGGTGGCGTAACCTCAAAATCATAGCTAACAGTGTAAGAATTTATGTTGTAATACAGCTTAAGCACAAGCGAGCCGTCGCCTGCAACGATACCACTGAGCTTGTTGTCAGCGTTATCAGCGTCAAAGGTGTAGCCTGTGAAGGTCTTATGAATTGCGCTGACACTCGTGCCTGTAGTAGCCGTCTCGTTATAGCTTGCCTCATCATTGAGAACAAAGTCACCGTCGAAGCTTTCGAGATAATACTCTACGCTATATTTCGTATCGGTGCTCGGTATGAAATTGCCCTCGTATACTACGTCGTGAGCAGGCATTGTAAAGCTTCCACTTGCCACAACGCCACTCTGCTGAGGTGTCCAGCCCTCAAAGAGATATCCGGCAAGAGTAAGCTCGTCCTCAACCGTCACGTCTGCGCCGTACTTGTAGCTCACCGTAGCAGGAAGCTCAGGTGCGCCGTCAGGCTGTTCAGCAGGGTCGTAAATATAGCTTACGTTATAGCTCAGCCTCTCATAATAGAGCTTGAGAACCGTTGAGCCGTCGCTTGCAACCGTATCCTCGGTTACGTTATTGGGGTGGTCGGCATCAAATACGAAGCCCTCTGCTTCCTTAATCACCGTAGCAGAAACAGTCTCACCCGTCGTACCCGTATGGTTAAACTTATAGGTAGGCTCTGCAGGATAATTGCCGTCAAGATCGGGGAAATAATGCTCTTCTGCCCATTCGATACCTGCCTTAGGCTCAAAGCTACCGTAAAGCGTTACGTTTCTGCCGGGCATCGTAAAGCTTGCCGTATCATCGGTCACAGTATATCCCGACGAATGCCAGCCGTTGAAGGTATAACCCTCAAGCTCAAGGTCGTCTGCAACGATTACCGTTTCACCGTACTTGTATGTCTCCTGAACAGGAAGAGTTACCTGCTCGGGTGGTGTGATATCAAAAGCATAATCAAGAGTATACGTATTCAGAGTGTAATACAGCTTCAACACAAGCGAGCCGTCGCCTGCAACGATACCACTGAGCTTGTTGTCAGCATTATCAGTGTCAAAGGTATAGCCCGTAAAGGTCTTATGAATTGCGCTGACGCTCGTTCCTGTAGTAGCAGTCTGGTTATAGCTTGCCTCGTCGTTGAGAACAAAGTCGCCGTCAAGATTTTCGAGATAATACTCAGCCTTGTAGCCCGTATCATTTCTGGCAGTAAATTCACCAACGAAGGCTACTGCGTGATTGGGCATCGTAAAGCTCTCGCCTGCCTTTGCCGTGGTGCTCAGCGAAGTCCAACCACTGAAGTCATATCCGTCTACAGAAGGATTGCCTTCAACGAATACCTGCTTGCCATACTTGTGAGTCGTCTTTACGGGAGCAGCAACACCCTCCGGAACGTCTCCCGTAAAGCTATAGGTTACGTCGAATTCATTTCGCTTATAATAAATCTTCAATACAAGCGAGCCGTCGCCTTCAACGATACCACTGAGCTTATTGTTCTCATTATTCTCATCAAATGTGAAGCCGTCGTGATGTGTAGCAGAAACCGTTACGGTTTCGTCTGTAACAGCTGTTTTTGTATCTGTTTCGCCCTTGGTGTAGCTGCCACCCTCGATTGTTTCAAAATATTGCTCTACGGTGTAATGCGTAACACCCTTCGAGAAGGTTCCCCTGAGAACAACGTCGTAATCGGGCATTGAAAATTTGCCACCCGAAACCACAAGCTCGGTATTAAGAGGCTGCCAGCCGTCAAATGTATAGCCGTTGTAGGTTTGTCCCACAACGAAGGTTGTATCAACCGTTACCTCTGTTCCGTAATCATAATCAACAGACGTGGGAAGTGTAGGTATACCCGTAGGAATAACACCACTCAAAACGTATTTTACGTTATGCTTGTTCACCGTAAAGCTGCCCGTAAATTCAACGTCGTGTTTAGGCATTGTAAAGTCATCGCCCGAAAGCTGAACGTCGTCGGTGCTCCAGCCACTGAAGGTGTAGCCCTCTCGGGTAGGATTAGCATCAACCGTCACGTCAGAGCCTGTGAAACGGTTATACGAAGCGTACTCGTTACCGTTAAGCTTGTATACTACCTGGTGAGCATCAAGCTCGGGTGTCTCGATTTCAGCAACAGGCGCTAAGGCGCTGTCAACGAGGGTAGCAAATCCGGTATTGGTAGGAATAACTCCATCGTTCAGAGTAACCGACGCCGCGTCGATAACGTCGTAATCGGGAATAACCGTAAAGGAAACCACAAGCTGTTTTCCGTAGAAATCCTTATTCTCGCCTCTTCCGTTCTCGGATACGTAGTTAGCATCAAAGTCAAAGCCCTTAACCGTAAGAACGTCATCCTTGATCTCACATTCAAGAGTATTGTCTACAACCGGATCAGCCCACGTTCCGTCGGCTTTCCTCAACGCTGTCTGCAAAACAACCGACGTAGGGCTGGCATTTTCAAAGTTAAAATACGGAGACAAAGTATCCACAACCGTCGCTTCTTCACCAAGCTCTATGGTAGGATGATCGATATGCTGACTAATCACCTCAAACATCGAGGTAAGAGAGGTCGAGCCATCGGGAGTCATATAGTATCCGTTGTCAACACTTCCGTTTTCTCCCATATCGCTCATACTCGTAGCCTCGGGGAAGTTCGACGACATAGAGTGCATAAACTTGTTGAGATTTCTCTCGATATCGCTCGCATCAGCCGTCTCGTCGATACAAATACCGTAAACCTCTATGTCGAGGTGGCTTTCGAGCTGTCCTGCTGTTGAAATTGCAGTATTTGCAACCGTTTGTGAAAAGCCGTCTGAATGTGTAGGAGAGCCGTCGGTAAATACTATAACGACCTCTTTTCTGTCAACCGTAGTCATCGATGCAGCCGCAACCTGATTTCTTTCAAGAATAACCTGTTCGGCAAGCTTGAGACCGTAGTCAACTGCAGTTGCGCCACCCGGCTGAAGAGAAGCAACAGCATTTTTAAGCGTTACAACACCGTTGGTGTCAACAGGGGTGAGTCCCAAAACGACCTGCGAATAGTTATAGCTGGAATTGTTACCTGCTCCTCTGTTGTTTCCGGGAACAGTTGTGGCATTTTCTACTACCGTTCCCTCAACGCTGTCGTAATAGCTGTTGGAAGCAAACTTTACAATAGAAATGTTATGCATCTGGTCAGCTGCAAGCCCTGTGTTCATCGAAGCCGTCGTGTCGATAAATGCATTTACTGCTGCCTTGAGCTCGGACATCTTGGTCTTCTGATAGAACTGTACAACGGGATAATTCGTATGCTCACGTGCAGGATATTGACCTTCCTCAAGCTCGGGATATACGTATACGTACTGACCACCCGAGGTGTACCTGTAAACCTCAAAGCCGTTGGAGTCTCGTTCTACGTAGGTAACCTTGGTAGCTACAGGCTCAGCATCTGTTCCTGTATTAATATAATACTGTCTTGAGTTATTATCGTTATCCATTCCATAACCGTCTCGAGAAACGGGAAAAATAACAACAATCGTATAATACGTATACTCCTCTCCCTTAACAGCCTCGTAGCCTGCAAAGTTAGAAGATTCATAGTCTTCGTCCATCGAACCCGAAACGTCGAGCACAAGCACGATATCGGTAGGCGAAACAGTCATCGTCTGCTTTACCTGACCCGTGGTGTGCGCCGTAAGAGTAATATCTACCGTTCCGTCCGACTTGGCAGTCGAGGTCTTGGTATAAATAATACCTCCGTCCTGATTCGTATTTGTTTTTGTATCCCACTGCGTTACGGTTACCGTCGACTCATCTACAGCCGATACCGTAACTCCCATCGGAATAACAGACGTTATCATCGCCAACGTCAATATCCACGCTATAAATCTCCTTTTCATATTATGAACTCCTTTCCATCTGCTCAAATTGTTTATAAAAGGTATTTTATACTAAATTTTAGTTTTGCGTCACCGTTTCTTTTTTTCGCTTGCAAAGCCCTATAATATTTTCACCCTCCGAATGAAAGTGAATACAGTCAGCGCACCGTTCATTGTCAACGTCATCACTTTTGAGCTGATATGCCTTGCAAGGTATCTGCATCTTGGTAGCTAACGGATATCCGTCGTGACTGTAGACTGGATTTTCCTTAAACAACGGATAAATCGGGATTGGCTCCTGATTTTTTCGCTCGTACTCTTCGTAATAACCGTAACGAATTTCAAAGCGATGTCCGTAAAGCTCGACAATCTCAAACAGCTCACCGTCGCGAATACAATTCTTAACTGCGCACATCTCTAACCTCCTTTATACTATTCATTGTACATAGTATAAAGGATTTTTGTAAAAAAACTACCCTCTAAATTTCCAAAAAAAGACTGTCTTTTTTTACCATTAAATATATAATCCAAGCTCACTGCGTTTCTTTGCGCCCGTTTTGCTCAGAATATAAGTCATTCTGCTCTTAACAGTGTGAAGCGATACGTTGATTCTTTCTGCGATTTCTTTATCGCGAAGTCCAAAGGCCGCAAGGCGCGCAACCTCACGCTCGCCTGCCGAAAGCACCGTTGACACGCGTCTGTCAAGCAGCTCATTATGTAGCTTCGCCCAACCGTGAGACAGCTTTTTGTGTAGCTTGACGTATTCGTTGTATGCCTCAACGTCAACAAGTTTCAGTCTTTCATCAAGAAGATAATCAAACTGACTTCTATGCTCTGCAAGAAGTCCAAAAAGCCTATCCGGCAGCGCCAAAGCTATCGCCTTGTCAATATGACCCGTAGCTTTGTCCTTTGCACCCGTATTATAATAAGCACTTGCCACTATAAGCCTTAAATATATTTCGGGAATAACCATTCTTTCTACCACCGACTGAGCTATCATAGGCTCAAGCATAAAAGGCAGAGTGTTCATAAGAGCAAGCCCCTGCATATTTGCAAATTGAACCTCACCCTTAGCAAGCGCCTGCGCAAAAGAGAGCAAGTATTTTGCGTAAAAAACCCTCGCCGAAGGATATGCATCGTATGGAAGATGCTCAAAACAGCCTCTTTTGAACCATTCAGGATAATCGGCAAGCTCGTGAATTGCCGTATTAAGCGAAGCAAGAGAGAGCGCCATAAGGTCCATATCGTTTTCGCTTGTGCAAGGCGCAGTGCATACGTACTGCTTCGCCTCGCGCCAAAGGTTAATGTCACCCTTCCACATCGCCGAAAGACCCAAAAGCATACCACCTGCATTTACTGCGTAAAAGCCCGAATGAGATTTCAAAAAATCCTTTGCCTGCTCATAAACCTTATCAATCTCCCCTCGGCTATACGCAATCTCTGCAGCAAAAAGCTTCTGCGCCTCGGGATTGCCTGCAAGCCCCTCAATACACTTATCTGCCGTTCCGGGAACTACGTAAAGGTCTGTCATATCAAGAAAGGGCGCTTTTTTCGGCATGGGCATATTCGGATATAGCCCTGACTTTACCTTTTCCCTTGCTTCCTTCGTTCTTCTGTCAACAGGTCTTTTGCAATCAAAAGGTATCATCCACGACCTGCCATACTTTTTAACGCCGTGGATTTGCCCCTCCTTACATAAGTGCTGAATTCTCCGAGGAGTTATCTGCCATTTTTCCGATGCTTCTTTAATTGAAATATATCTCATTAAAGCTACCTCTTTTCTTTGTATACACACTTATTATACATCGTTTGAACGAACATTACAAGCGCTTTGCGAAGAATTATTAATAACTTTCAAATAATCAACGCCACCACACTTAATCGTCATTTGAAAACACAAAATGTTATATGGCTATTAAAACACGTTATATAATATTAGGAAATTTTATGAAAAGCATCAAAGGCAGAAGCCTCAGCAACACTTCAAACTGCCACGGTAGCTTATTCAAAATAATCATTACAATTGACAAGCCTTTTTTCATATAGGTAAAAAGCAGCTATTCTGCTTGACGACCGAAAGACTTTGCTTTTCAGTACCCACCTTCGCATACCTTTTGGCTCGGGCTTAGCCCTCGCGCTCCTGCCCATAAACAGTCCAACGGTCTGTTTATTTTACGGCAGTTCTCCGACTCGCTACGCTCCCTGCACGGCTTGAATTTTTGCTCACTACGCTAATTCGCTCCGTGACACCCCCCCACACGCCTCTTAGGGTTCGAGTTCTTTCCATTAATAATATACCAAAAAGAATAATATAGATACATATAAAAAAGCTTTGCGTATGCAAAGCTACCTCAACTTCTTCCTTATTCACTATTATTTATTACTTTCCAAAAATCCGTACACAAATATTTTAGGGAGAAGCGAATAGTGAATAGGTAATAAACAAAAATCCACACACTTTCGTGTACGGATTTTTTGGAAGAGCCGAATGGTTTAGATGACACTTTTTATGCTTTTTGTGCCTGCTCTACTAACTCTTCCAGCATATTTATAAAACTGTCCGTCAAATCAGAACATCTTCTATCTGTATGTAGTATGTACCCTATATTGTAATATGAACTACTCTCAAGTGGTATACTGACAATTTTACCCTCATTTAAAGTCGACGGCATAATTCCTGTTCCAACCGTATAACTGTCAGTGGTCAGTAACACATTCATAAGGCTCGCTCTATCACTTATTTCTATATGTTTTTTTACATCCGAAACTTCCATAATTTCTTCGGTAAAAAACGAAATATTATGTTTCCCTTGTTCATACGAAACAAAAGGATACTTAAGTAGTTCTGTGTAGGTTAAAACATTCCTATTGCAAAGTGGGTGCTCTTTTCTGACAAACACATGAGGAGATGTTTTAAATAGTGGTGTGAAGTTCAGTTTCTTATTTATTAAAATACGCTTCATAATGTCAAAGTCTGTATTTTTTATAGCTATAATTCCTATATCACAATACCCGTTTTCCACATCGTTTATGACGTTGTAGGTCTTTGTTTCTATCAAGGATATCTTATAAGAATCATCAGTAACTGTATTTAACATTTTACCGAATATATCTGCTACAAAATCATAATGTTGAGTTGCTATATATAGTTTTTGATATCTTTGTTCCGATTTATATTTAGCAAGTATAAAATCATTTTGTTCGATAATTTGAGAGGCATATCTGACAAACTCTGCACCATCACTTGTAAGGCAAACGCCATTATTAGAACGCTCAAAAATTTTTATATTTAACTC
>JAZNRH010000006.1:0-2637 GCA_045590615.1 Eubacteriales bacterium | reverse complement strand
TGCACAATTATATTCGAATCGGTGTTGGGCAGAATTGATTGCGTTTCAATTTGTGCAGCCAATGGCAGCACAAATTCAGCGCTAAGATACTTCTCTACAGTTGTGATGAATGTTTCAGATGAATATTCGTCATAAAACAATACCATATTATAAATACTACTCCTGCTATATCCCTTGATATCGGGCCGCTGGGTACGAATATATTCAGATAGTTGAGATACGACCTTGCTACCCCATTCCTCACTTTTCAGTTTGGCGGACACATATCCGCCTACCTGCTAGGCTGTAAGGAGCAATTCTTCGTTGACCGCTTTCGTGGCACGGCTTTTATGCTGAAGAATCATGTCAACAACTTCTCCAAACTGCTGTTCTGTTGATTTTATAATCTCATCCGACATATTCTTGTCTTTTACTGCTATTCCTGTTTGTAACTACAAAAGTAATAAATATCAAAGAATAATGCCTTGGGACACCCAATTATTTTTTAATGTTTTATAGCATAACACGCAAGCGTGTACGATAACGATAAAACAGCCTTTGGCTGTACGATAACGATGACGATGACGAAACAGTAATCTTTGTGCTGATTTTTTCGAGGGATATTTGTTGTTATTTTATTTATTAATTATATTTGCAGAGCAATCAATCATAAAAAATAAGACTATGCCTGAGATATGTAGATTTTACGGAATCATCATCTACCTCTATTGGAAGGATCACAATCCTCCTCATGTGCACTTCAACTACGGAAACTATGAGTGTTCCATAAGCGTTATAGATAGAGTTGTAGATGGGCAAGCTCCGGCAAAAGTGATTGCTAAAGTAAACGAGTGGATGGACCAAAACGAAAGTGCTATCCTGGCTTTATGGGAGAAGGCCCAACGCGGAGAGAAAATAGGAAGAATTGAACCTCTTAAATAATAAGACTATGCTGAAAGTTATCGATGTGGACTATATCAAGGGATATGAATTGGCCTTGACTTTCAATGATGGCAAAAAGAAGATTGTAGACCTTCAGCCCCACTTGACTGGTGAGGTCTTTGGGGAATTATTGGATAAAAAGCTATTTATCCAATATGCATTGACTCCCGTAACTATAGAATGGGCTAACGGTGCAGACCTTGCACCCGAATTCTTGTATGAAATAGGCGCAGAAGCTTAAGATAAGCTGATTCTTTCCCTTTCTTGAAAGTTCTGTATGAACGAAAAGACTTGATGCACAATAAAACAACCACTCCCGACCTCAATTCAATAACGAAGTCGGGAGTTGTTATATAATGAATAGAGAGCGTGGCTTTTCAACGATAACGTTGACGTTGACGAAATTATGTTCTCCTGTTTTAGGCCAAGGTGTCGGTTTTAAGCTATAACATACTGTATATATTATATTTATCGACCGACACCCCCGTTGCGGGGTGTCGGTGGGTCGTGGTGTGGCATAATGTCAGCAAATCGGAAATATCGGTAGCAAAACGTCAGATTTGGGGAGGTCGAAAAAGGCGGTTTTTAAATTGCATACATGCATTTTTCAGATTGGACAAAGAGAATTTTTCTATTGCAAGGCTCTGACATTTTGATTGGAGCCTTAAAAACTGGAGTTTGGAACTGGCCAAATTATTTTTTCATAGGTGTGAAAAAATTTTATCATGCCTGTGAAAATTTTTTGTCGCTTCGGTGAAAATTTTTGACAAACATCTAAGACTACCTATTTACTACCAGAAAATCAGTTAATTGTCTTACGAAAAACGTGTTCGCCGCCCTAACCTTCAGGTCGCTGGCCGTAGGGAAAAGCAAAGGGCTAAAGGCAATGTTTGCGCTCGGCTCGTCCGAGAATCTCGCGAAGTTTTCTTTCATCGCTGTTTTTTGGGTCTCACACAGATCTCGCGAATCTCACAGATGGCGCGTCGCTTCGCCCGCGCTTGTCGGCTTTGCCGAGTGTTTGCGCACCAGATGGTACACGCGAGAGAAACGATGCGTGCTTCGTGAGATTCGTGAGATTTGCGTGAAAAAAATTATGCGATTATATTTTGATGCGTCTACCCAGTCAACTGAAGAAGTGAAATGGTATCTTCCACCGACACCCCGCAAGGGGGGTGTCGGTGGGTACGTCGCTATGTACCAGTAAATTACAGGTAACTACCGACACCTTAGTTAAAAAGGCGAAACGAAATACAAACAGATTCTTAACGGGATTGAAATATTTATGAAACATTTGGGCAGTACCTTCGCAGCGTCAAAAAGAAAGACAAAGGACAACGTAATCTGATCAGATAAAAGAAAAGGAATTAATCATTAAAACAAAACAAAAAGAAAGTATGAAAAAGATGAAGTTTATCGTGGCAAGCCTCGTGGCTTGCGTGGGAATCACAGCACAGGCACAGGAGACAAAGGATGCCGAGCCGAAGGGTAAGGCCATCGTGCAAGTGTTCAGCAACTTCAATGCGGACTTCGGCAAGGATGCCGAGAGCCTGGGCTTCGAGTTGGAGCGTGCTTACCTGGGCTATGAATACAAGCTCGATGGTGGCTTGACGGTGAAGGGCGTGATGGACATGGGGCAGTCGGGTGCCGTGTCGGACTACCAGCGCCTGGCCTATATCAAGAATGCTTTGGTGCAGTGGAAGCAGGGACGATGGACCT
>JAZNRH010000005.1:0-17036 GCA_045590615.1 Eubacteriales bacterium | reverse complement strand
AATGTTCTTGCTGAACGGACATTTATATAGCTTTGGTACAGGATTTGTTTTTGAGAGTATTCCCGGAATCGTCTTTGCTCCTATGGATATAATAATTGTTTTTACATCTGGATTGACAAATTTTATTATTTGCTATTTTTTAAATTATAAAAAAACCACCTGAAGCATAATTACGGTATATTTCTTCTTAATTTACAGATACTAACAACACAATTTGTAATTTAAGGAGAAATTTATATATGAAAGCAACTGGAATTGTAAGAAGAATAGACGACCTTGGTCGTGTTGTTATACCAAAAGAGATAAGACGGACAATGAGAATTCGTGAAGGTGACCCACTTGAAATATACACCGACAACGACGGAGAGGTTATTTTTAAGAAGTATTCACCAATTGGAGAATTGCATTCATTTGCCTCGTCGTATGCCGAGGCGTTGAATAAAAATTGTGGGCTTAAGGTAGTTATCTGTGACAGGGATATGGTAATTGCCTCGGCAGGTGTTCCGAAAAAGGATTACTCGGAAACAAAAATTACAGAGGAAGCAGACAAGCTTATTGAAACGAGATGCGAATACGTTTGGAACGAGGGCGACAGCAAAAAGCGTCTGACCTCGGTGGCAAGTGAAAAGATTTCGGTTTTGTCCCCCATCATTATGAGTGGTGACATCATTGGTGCTGTGGCATCAATCAACGAAGAAAACAAGCCTGCCGACAATATGGAAATCAAAATGATACAAACTGCTGCTTCCTTTTTATCCAAGCAACTCGAAGAATAGCTATCACCGTTATTTTAAAAGAGGCATAAAAGCAAGCTTTTATGCCTCATTTATTACGTTTGGTATTTCCAATATTATATCTCTTGCAAGCGCTCCGTGCTCGCCAAATCTCTCTCCGGCTCGCTCCCCTGCTTTTCCGTGCAGAAAAACTGCCGACAAGACCGATTGAGCAACGCTCTGTCCTTGAGCTAAAAACGAGCCGATTAATCCTGCAAGTATATCGCCCGTACCACCCTTTGACAAAGTCGAATTTCCCGTTTCGTTTACATAGACGTCACCGTTTGACAGCGCAACGACGGTGTTTTTATCCTTTAACACGAGATTGGTTTTGTGCTTTTCGGCAAATGCTTTTGCCATTGACACAGTATCTTTTTTTATCTCGTCAACGCTCTCTGAGGTGAGGCGTGAAAACTCCATCAAATGCGGAGTGAGAACGGTATTATTACCGAGTGTATCGAGAAGCTCGGGGGTATCGGCAATTATATTGATTGCATCGGCATCAACTACGGTCGGCGAAGAAGAATTGAGAAGCCTTGACAAGAGTGCTCTTGCAGTATCGCTTTTTCCCATTCCAACACCGACAACAATCGCAGAATAAGAATTTATTTTCCTGTAATCCCATTCACCCCAAAAGGAGAGTATCGCCTCGGGAATAAGTAGTTGCAGAGGTATTCTGTTTTCCTTGTGGCATAAAATTTCAACGAGCCCGGTACCACTTCTGTAGGCTGCCTCTGCCGAAAAGGAGGGTGCGCCTGCCATTCCCACGTCACCACCGACTATAAGCAGCTTGCCACAATCTCCCTTATTGGTTACCTTGCTTCTGTCGGGCAAAGAAATATCACCTTGTGTTATCGTCCTGTTTTTTTTCATAATATCAAATCTATTGCTCCGTGTATATTCTCAAGCACTATTTCACCCGTGCTGGTTGCGTGCTCACCGTCAAGAGTCCAATCGAGCTTTTTGGACGAGGTAACCTTGACCTTGTCAGCGTGCAAAAAGGTTATATGCTCCTCGCTGTAATCACCCGTTGAAAGGGCGTAAAGAACCTTGGGAATATCAAGAATGAGCTTGGGCATTTTTATAAGAAGTATTTCAAACTGTCCGTCCGAAAGATTTACAAGCTTATTACTGAGCTTTATTATTCCTGCAATCGAAGTAGAGTTACTCACTGCACCAAAAATATAATCGTCCTCGTAAATCTTACCGTCTGCCTCAACTTTTACGTGATAGGGCTTTATTGAGGAAAGGTCGGCAATTCCGTTGAGCACGTATGCAGAATGTCCGAACATATTCTTGGCTTGCTGTGAGGTTGAATATGCACTTGCAGTAAAAGCGCCAAAAGAAGCTATATATGAAAAATACGAGTTGTTAAACCTACCAACGTCAAGACGTCTCGGAGTACCCTTGATGATGTTATTGGCTGCAGCAACCGAATTCTGTGAAAGCTCAAGAGTTGATGCGAAGTCATTGGTTGTGCCTGCCGGAATGTATCCGATTGGTATATCAAGCCCTGCCGTAAGCACGCCCGTTATCAGCTCGTTATACGTACCGTCGCCACCACCACAAACAAGCAGATCGTAATTCTTACCTGAGCGAAGTATCTTCTCTGTAGCGTCGCCTTTCTTTTTAGTCAGATATATATCACAATCGTAATCGTTTTTTGAAAAAGCCTTATCAATAGCTGTAATGTCCTTAAGTATTTTCATTTTTCCTGCAACAGGATTAACAATCAGCAGAACTTTTTTCATTTTCAAGCCTTTCTTATGACGTTGGTTTTTATAGCAGCTTCTCCGACAGCCTTAGCTACGGCAGAAGCAATTCTTTTATCAAAAGCAAGGGGCAGTATATAGTCAGCAGAAAGCTCGTCGTCCGACACGAGTCCTGCAATCGCAAGACTTGCAGCCGTCTTCATTTCGTCATTAATCTGAGTTGCTCTTACATCTAACGCGCCCTTGAATATTCCGGGAAATGCAAGTACGTTGTTTATCTGATTTTTATAATCCGACCTGCCCGTACCAACTACCGTTGCACCTGCTTCGAGTGCAAGGTCGGGAGAAATCTCGGGAGTCGGATTTGCCATTGGAAATACTATTGCGCCCTCGTTCATTGACGCCACCATTTCCTTTGTGACTATATTTCCAACCGACACTCCTATAAATATGTCTGCGCCCTTCATTGCGTCTGAAAGTGCTCCGTGAAGCTTTTCTCTATTGGTAACAAGGCTCATTTCCTTGTGAGCCGAATTGAGCCCCTCGTCACCCTCGCAGATGATACCGTTTTTATCGCACATAATGATGTTTTTAATTCCTATTCTCATCAGATGCTTTGCGATTGCAATACCTGCCGAGCCTGCACCGTTGATTACGCACTTAACCCCGGACACATCTTTTTTTACAACCTTGAGAGCATTAATCAAGGCTGCTGCAACGACTACGGCAGTACCATGCTGGTCATCATGGAAAACGGGAATATCACAAATTTCCTTGAGTCTTCTTTCGACCTCAAAGCAACGGGGTGCAGAAATATCCTCAAGGTTTATTCCACCAAAGCTACCCGAAATGTTATAAATAGTCTGAACAAGCTCGTCAACGTCCTTGGTCCGAACACAAAGTGGGAAAGCGTCAACGTCAGCAAATTCCTTAAATAAGGCACATTTTCCTTCCATGACGGGCATGCCTGCCTCAGCACCTATATCACCGAGACCAAGTACTGCTGTGCCGTCGGTAATTACGGCAACAAGCTTTGAGCGTCTGGTGAGGGTGAAGGACTTTTCGTAATCCTTTTGTATTTCAAGACAGGGCTGTGCAACACCCGGGGTGTACGCAAGCGAAAGGTCGGTAGAGTTTTCTATTTTTACCCTCGACACCACCTCTATTTTTCCCTGCCATTTCTGATGACATTCAAGTGATTTTTCTTTAATTTCTGAATTGTTCATAAAAACGCACCTTCATTTTTGTATCTTCTTACCATATATGTTATAATAAAACACAAGAAAAGTCAATATCTTTATTGACAAAGTTTAGCTGATATGATATAGTTGACTTATGATATTTAACTTAAATTTTACGAGGTATGAAATGGATAAATTTTACTGTACCAAATGCTATTATCTTACTTCTGACGCCACTCCACCCAGTGAATGTCCCGTCTGCCACGTTCCAAGAGATTATTTCGACCCGGTGCCAAAAAACGTGAAGCAGTTTATTCCTGAATACTGGAACGAGCACATTGCAAAGAAAATTGAAGAAATCCACAACCGTCAAATTCAGGCAGGTATCAATTCTTCAAGCTTTGCGCTCATTACCGACTTGCATTGGGCTACTAATGCAAAGCATTCGGCAGCTATTCTTGAAAAGGTTATGAACAGCTGTGGCATACCCTATTTTTTCAACGGTGGCGACGTCGTGAGTGCGTCGGGTCTTTGCCCTGCCTCCTCACTTATAAGAGATATAAGTGAATTCAACGAAGCTTTTAAGAATATAGCCGAAAAATGTCTTCCGGTTTTCGGAAACCACGACCACGCATTTTCCACCTTCCCTGCCCCTGAATTTTACGTTGAGACAATGAACAAGGAGCAGATTTACGACAGCTATTTCAGACCTTATACAAAATACAATAACCGTGTCACGGGTCCTGACGGTACATATTGCTATGCAGATGACACTCATCACAAAATGCGTTACATAGCGCTCAATCTGTTCATCAAAAATACAGACGAGGTTGACGAAAAGGGATATCCCGTTTGCAAATGTCATCAGGGTCTTATGCAGGAGCAGCTCGATTGGCTGGCAAACGTAGCGCTCGACGTGCCCTCTCCTGATTGGACTGTAGTCGTTTGCTCACACATACCTGCACACCAAATGCCCTCCAACGTTGACGTTGCACTCGGCATTTGCGACGCCTTCCGTCGTCATACTACCTATTCTAAATCAAAATCCTTTAGTGGCGCAGCAGAGCATTTCACCGTCAACGTTGATGTTGACTTCACAGGTAGAGGTGGGAATTTTGCAATGTGGGTTGCAGGTCATACTCACTGTGACGAGGCAGAATACCCGTCAGGTATTCTTTCAACAACTACAATTGACGATGCACTTCACAACGTTGCCAGCTTACCACGCAAGCACGTGAGAGGAACTACCTCAGAGCAGGCCTTTGACGTCTTTACAGTCGATAAAAACAACCACAAGGTTTACGCTACTCGCATCGGATGTGGTGAAAACAGAGAATTTGAATACGAGGTATTTTAATCATGGATAAATTTTACTGTACTAAGTGCTTTTATCTGACCTCTGATGACGTGCCCCCTGAGGAATGTCCGATATGTCATTCACCTTTTTTATACTTTGACCCCATCGTTAAAAATGAAAAGCAGTTTATCCCTGAATATTGGAACGACTATCTTGATAAAAAAATCGAAGAAATACATAAAAACCAAATTAAAGCAGGTACTAACTCATCAAGCTTTGCACTGATTACAGACTTGCATTGGGCTTCCAACGAAAAGCACTCTGCTGCAATACTCAAAAAGGTTATGGACGACTGTGGTATCCCCTTCTTCTTCAACGGAGGTGACGTCGTTTGTGGCTCGGGTATCTGCCCTGCTTCATCCCTCACAAGAGAAATAAGTGAGTTCAACGAAGCGTTTATTGAGCTTGCAGAAAAGTGTATTCCCGTTCAAGGAAATCACGACGCCTGCTATTCTACCTTCCCTATTCCTATGTACTACAAGGAGAGTCTGAAAAAAGCAGAAATGTATGAATACTATTTCAGACCCTACACTCAGTATAAAAATCACGTATTCGGTCCTGACGGTTTTTATTGCTATGCAGATGACCTTCAGCACAAAATGCGTTACATCTCGATTAACACCTTTATAAAATATACAGATGAGCTCAGAGAAGACGGGCTTCCCGTTTGCGACGGTGCGCACACTACCGGTATTATGCAGGAGCAGCTCGATTGGCTGGCGCACGTTGCTCTCGACGTACCCTCTCCTGATTGGACTGTAGTCGTTTGCTCGCACATTCCTCTTTACTATATGTCAGCAAATTTCGGAGTTGCGATGGGAATATGTGATGCTTTCCGTAAGCATACAAAATACTCAACTACCAGAACCGACGAGAACCGACCTAACTTCAACGTTGAAATTGACGTTGACTTTACGGGACGTGGTGGTGACCTTGCAATCTGGGTAGGAGGTCATACGCACTTTGACGAAACCAGGATAACCACCTCGGGAATAATCTCAACGGCAACCCTCAACGACTCTATACACAACGACTCACACTCGGAGTTCCTACACACCAAGGGAACCGTTACCGAGCATGCATTTGACGTATTTACAATTGACAAAAACAACCACAAAATTTACACCACCCGTATCGGATGTGGCGAAAACAGAGAATTTGAATATGAGGTATTTTAATTATGGATAAATTTTACTGTACTAAATGCTTTTATCTGACGTCTGAGGACGTACCACCCGAGGAATGTCCGATATGTCACTCACCAAGAGAATATTTTGACCCGATTGTAAAAAACACAGAACAATTCGTCCCCGAATATTGGGAGGGCTATCTCAACGGAAAAATCCAGAAAATACACGAGCGCCAAATTGAGAGTGGAATTACCTCTACAAGCTTTGGTCTGGTCAGCGATTTGCATTGGGCTTCCAACGAAAAGCACTCTGCAGCTATTCTCGAAAGAGTAATGGACAGCTGTGGTGTTCCCTTCTTCTTCAACGGTGGTGACGTTGTTTGTGGCTCGGGAGTTTGCCCTGCTTCCTCTCTTACGAGGGAAATAAGTGAATTTAACCAAGCCTTCAACAGAATTGCAGACAGATGTCTGCCCGTTCTCGGAAATCACGACGCAGCTTATTCTACACTTCCTATTCCGAATTACTATATGGAAACCTTGAAGAAGGAAGAAATCTACGAATACTATTTCAGGCCCTACAATCAGTATAAAAACAGAGTTATTTCACCCGAGGGTACTTATTCGTATGCAGATGACGTTCATCACAAGACGAGATTTATCGCCCTGAATCTGCATATAAGATACACCGACGAGCTCAAGGAGGACGGACTTCCTATCTGTGACGGCTTCCGTACGTCAGGCTTTATGCAGGAGCAGCTTGATTGGCTCGCACACGTTGCTCTCGACGTGCCCTCTCCCGATTGGACTGTTGCTATATGCACGCACGAGCCTGCTTACAATATGGCACCCAACGTAGACGTTGCTCTTGAAATATGCGACGCCTTCCGTCGTCATACCAAATATTCAAGAACGAAGCTTGACGAAAAGCGTCCTCACTTCAACGTCGAAATTGACGTTGACTTTACGGGGCGTGGTGGCGACTTTGCTATCTGGGTTGCAGGTCACACACATTGCGACGTGGTTAAGTATCCTATGGATTTTGTTTGCACGGCTACGGTAAACGACTCTATACACAACGACTCACATTCAGCTTTCTTACACACCAAGGGAACTGTTACCGAGCAGGCATTTGACATATTTACAATTGACAAAAACAATCACAAAATTTACGCTACCCGTATTGGTTGTGGCGAGGATAGAGAATTTGAATATAAAGTGTTCTGAAAAAACGCATATAAAAACTAAGAAAAACAAAAGCTTCCGCCTAAAAACGGAAGTTTTTTCTTTATTTGCACATAATATTATATATAAATATCTATAAAATATGTTGGTAAAATATTGATATTTTTCCAATAATATGATATAATGATTTTAATTACTGACAGGAGGTAACTATGGATATAATCGAAAGCGTAAAAATTGCCGAAGAAAAAGCTGAGGCAATTAAAGCAAATGCTAAAATCGAGGCTCAAAAGCTTATAGCCGAAGGCGAAAAGCAGGCTAAAGCCGAGGCTCAGAAAATTCTTGAAAACGCAAAAGCCGAAGGTGAAAAGCTATTAGCCGAGGCTATTGCAAGAGCAGATGCTGCTACACAAAAATCAAACGAAGCGCTCGAAAATGAAAAAGAGAAAATCAAAGCAATCGCCGAAGCTAACAAGGCTACGACGGTTGAAAAAATAATATCACTTGTGTAAAAGAGGTAATGCTGAATGATAGCACCTATGAAAAAGGTGTCGATTGTTTGTATGAGCGAGGACAGGGAAAGTGTACTCAAGGCTCTGCAGCATACGTCACTTATGATGATTGTCTCCTCGGATGCAGGTGTTCCGGGCGAGGACAAGGAGAGTAGTGAACGGCAAAGACGCATTGACCAGCTACTGACCGAGCTGAATAAGCACGGTAGCAAAAAAGGGTTATTCGCTCAACCCACCGAGGTTGAAGAAGCCGATTTCAACATACGCTCCGAAAAGACGATTACTCTTTGTAAAAAAATAGAAGAGCTGATTGCAAAAAGAGAAATTTTAAGCTCTGAGGAAAACAACCTCAAAAATACACTTGACAGCCTGAACGGTTGGGAAAAGCTTAATGCGAGCGCAGAAGAGCTTACCTCTACCGACTCGGCAGAAATCTTAACGGGAAGAATTCAAGCGTCAAAAGCAGAAGAGCTGAAGGCTTCATTGTCCGAGCTTGGCGCAGACTTTGAAATAATCTCGGAAGACGAAAAATTCGCAAGGATTTTGCTCGTATATTTCAAGGACTCCTCTCACGAGGTTCACTCGGCTATATCAGAGTGTGGATTTGAAGAAGTCAGACTTCCACTCGAAAGCGGAACAGTAGCCGATAAGCTTGAAAGCGTTGGTAACAGACTTCTTGAAATTGAAAAAGAAAAAGAAGAAATACAAAATCAGCTCACCGAATATTCTGCATCAAAAAGTGAAGTGGAAACTCTCTTTGAGCAAGAAAAGGCTAACACCGACAGAGCAGAAATCAGACTTCTCGAAACTACCGAGACCGTCTTTATTGAAGGCTGGGCTAAGGCAAGCTCGGTTGACGAAATAAAAAAGACCGTTTCCAAAGCTACCGACGTTTATGACATAGAAACGCGCGACCCTCTTGATGACGAAGAGGTTCCGGCTGCCCTTGAAAACAATAAGGTAGTAAGTCAGTTTGAAGGAATAACCGAGATGTTCAATCCCCCGAAGTACGGAGACTTCGACCCCAACGCAGTAATGGCGCCATGGTATTGGATTATCTTTGGTATGATGATGGGAGACGCAGGCTACGGCTTGATGATGGCCGTCTTGATCTTCCTTGCAAAGAAAATCATGAAGCCGACGGGTGGTACTGCAAAGCTGATGAATGTAATTTATTATTCATCAATAACCACTATGATTTTCGGCGTGCTCTTCGGAAGCTACTTTGGTGAGGAATTATTCCCTCCCCTTGTTAAGTTCACGGCGATGAGCGACCCAATTAAAATGCTTATTCTGACCTTGGTCGTAGGAGTGCTTCACATCTTCACCGGTATGATTACAAGACTTGTGCTCGACATCAAGGATGGACGAATATGGGACGGAATTTTTGACCAGCTATCCTGGATATTCCTCATTTCAGGAATCGGTATGCTGTTCATTCCCACACTGAGCAAAGCCGGTATTGTAATCGCTATTATTGGTGCAGCCACAATCCTTTTGACTGCAGGCAGAGCAAAAAAAGGAATTCTCGGCAAAGCAATGGGTGGTCTGCTCGGTCTTTATAATATCACAAGCTATTTCAGTGATATACTTTCGTATTCAAGAATACTTGCTCTCAGCCTTGCTACAGGCGTCGTTGGTATGGTAATGAATATGCTGGCTGAAATGGTTGGTGGAAATCCTATCGGATTTATTTTCTCGTTACTCATATACATTGTGGGTCACGTATTCAACTTGGCACTCGGTTTACTCTCGGCTTACGTTCACTCGTGCCGTCTGCAGTATATTGAGTTCTACGGTAAATTTTATGAGGGTGGGGGCAAAGTCTTCAGACCCTTTGGAATTAAAACAAAATATATAAATATCAAGAAAAATTAATTGGAGGAAAAAATCATGTTTGAATCAGGAATTGTTATCGCTATTTTTGGAGCTGTGCTTTGCGCACTTTTGGGCTGCTGTGGCTCAGCACTCGGTGTAATGTATGCAGGTAAGGCTGCTGCAGGTGTCGTTTCGGAAAAACCCGACTTATTCGGTAAAGTGCTCGTTCTTCAGGCACTCCCGGGCACTCAGGGTATCTACGGTTTCCTTATCGCAGTTCTCGTTATGGTAAACACAGGTCTTATGAGTGGTGAGGCTGTTCTCACAATTCAGGCCGGCTGGTCATACTTCTTTGCAACCCTTCCCATGTCAATAGTTGGTCTTGTTTCCGGTATTCTTCAGGGTAAGACGGCTGCTGCTGCAATTCACATGACAGGTAAACAGCCTGATGCTTCAGGTAAGGGTATCACAATGACAGCTCTTGTTGAAACCTACGCTATTCTTGCTCTTCTTACATCAATTCTTATGATGGTAAACATCTAATCGGGAGACAAATATGAGTGCAGAAACAGTAACAAATAAAATAGAAGAAAAGGCTCACCTTTCTGCCGAGGCTATAATCAAGGATGCCAAAGCAAAGGCTGAAGCCGACAGAGCTCTGATTTTAGAAGATGCAAAGTTACGTGCCGACAAGATGATTGAAAAGGCAAAGATTAATGCAGAAATTACCGAAAAAGGCAGAGCTCAAAGCGATGCTATGAACACAAAGCTTGAAGTTCTTTCTCTCAAGCGTGAGCTTCTCTTAAAAGCGAAAGATGAAGCTAAAGAAAAGCTCTTGAAAACAATTGACAAGAATTTTGTCGACGTATTCAAAAAATACGTTTTAGACTCCGAGCTTTCAGGGGAATATGAGCTTATCCCTTCCCCTCTTCACAGAGAGCTTTGCACAAAGTCAATTGCAGATATTGAAAAGGCTTGTGGCATCAAGCTCACACTTTCGGACAAAAATGCCGACATCGACTCGGGATTTATCGTTTCGTGCGAAAACTACGACGTGGTTTTCTCATTAAACGATATTCTTGACGAGGTGTTTGAAAAGAACGAAAAGATAATTTCAATTCAACTTTTTGAAACAGGAGACGCAAAATAATGACAGAGTATGAATTCTCAAAGAAGTCATACGAGTATGCGTTAGGAGCTATAAAGGCTACCTCTCACCCACCCTTGAACAGTGAAGAATTCAGGAGACTTGGCGAGGCTGATATCAACGATTTTCCAAGGCTTCTTGATGAATTTGGATGGGGAAAGGGAATTGAAGGTGACCTCCACCAAAGAATCCAAGGCGAATTTGAATACGCAGTCAATTTCATAAGAGAGGTTTCTCCCGATATGGAGCTGACTAACCTCTTGCTGTTTGAAGAGGACGCCCTCAATCTGAAGCTGTTTTTGAAAGGACAGCTTCTCGCCAAGGACGTAACCGAAATGGCAACAAACGGTGGCTCTATTCCGATTGAAATTCTCAGAGGCTCTGTTGAAGCAGGCGATTACACGCTGATAAGCGAGACGGTTGACGAGGAGCTGAGAGGAATAGAGGAAGAAAGAGACCCGTTCGTTATAAGCTCAAGAGCTGACAGGGCAATTTTTATGCACACACTGAATAAAGCAAAAAAGAAAAACCATCAGCTCTACGAAATGCTACTCAAATATGGCGATGCAAAAAACAGAATATCTCAAGCAAGACTTCGCCTTATGGGTAAAACGCTTGAAAATTCACAGCAATATCTCCTTCCTGTTCCCTTTAAGAGCATTGAGAATAGTTCAATGACTAATGAGGAAATTATTGCAAAGGCAAAAGAAGATATATCACGGGCTATGTACGACCTCAGGAGTGGTGAAAACTTCGCTCCTATTGCAGAGTATTTCTTTGCTAAAAAGAACGAAGCAGAAACTCTCAGACGTCTTCTTGCCAAATGCGAAATTCAGAGTAAGGGGGCGAGTGTAGATGAGTGAAATTAAAATTGCAGCCGTTGGCGACAGAGCGAGTATCATTATATTTCACACAGCAGGAATTAAAACTCGCGCCGTAAATGATGCCAAGGAGGCTGAGCTTGCAATACGTGAGCTTGCCACAGACGGATACAGAATAATTTTCATTAGTGAAAAATACAACGACGAGCTTGCCGATATACTCGAAAAATACAGAAAAGTAGCCTATCCTGCCATTATTCCCATTCCTGACAGGTCTGGAACTATGGGCGTCGGTAATAAAAAGATTATCGATAATATGGAAAGAGCAATTGGCACAAATATTTTTGATAAATGAGAAAGGTTAGGTTATCCTTAAATGGAAAAACAAGTAGGAACTATATATAAAGTTGCAGGTCCTCTGATTGTTGCCACAGGATTGCGTGACATTCATATGTACGACGTTGTCAGAGTTAGCGAAAAGAAGCTTCTCGGCGAGGTAATCGAGCTCAGAGACGACCGAGCATCAATTCAGGTTTACGAGGATACTACCGGAATTGGACCCGGTGAAAACGTATACGTAACGGGTGAGCCACTCTCTGTTGAGCTCGCTCCGGGACTTATCGAGGGAATTTTCGACGGTATTGAAAGACCTCTTGAAAAAATCAAGATTGCTGCAGGAAGCAGAATACCAAGAGGTATCGACCTTCCAAAGCTTGACAGAGAAAAGAAATGGCTTTTCAAAAGTGTCGGTAAGGTTGGCGACAAGGTTTCAGGAGGCTACGTTTTAGGCGAAGTAGAAGAAACGCTTGCAGTTACTCAAAAGATTATGGTACCTCCTAATATGTCGGGTACTCTTGAATGGCTTTACGACGGTGAGGCAACCATCACAGACACCGTTGCAAAAATAAAGACCGACAACGGCGAGACAATTGAAATTGCCATGCTTCAGAAATGGCCTGTTCGCCGTCGCCGTCCCTATGCAGAAAAACTCGTTCCAAACGAGCCAATGATAACGGGTCAGCGTGTCATCGACTCTCTCTTCCCCATTACAAAGGGTGGTGTTGCTGCAATTCCCGGTCCTTTCGGCTCGGGCAAAACGGTTACCCAGCATCAGATTGCAAAATGGGCTGATGCCGACATCATTATCTACATCGGTTGTGGTGAGCGTGGAAACGAAATGACCGACGTTCTTAAGGAATTCCCGACGCTTAACGACCCGAGAACAGGTCTTTCCATTATGAAAAGAACGGTTCTTATTGCTAACACATCGGATATGCCCGTTGCAGCGCGCGAAGCATCAATTTATACAGGTATAACAATAGCAGAATATTTCAGAGATATGGGCTACAAGGTAGCAATTATTGCCGACTCAACGTCACGCTGGGCAGAGGCTCTTCGTGAAATGTCGGGACGACTTGAAGAAATGCCCGGTGAAGAGGGATACCCTGCGTATCTTTCGACAAGACTTGCCGAATTCTACGAAAGAGCAGGCTCGGTAAAATGTCTTGGTGGCGATAGATACGGTGCTATAACAGCCATCGGAGCAGTATCTCCTCCCGGTGGTGACACGAGTGAACCCGTTTCACAGGCGACACTCAGAATTGTTAAGGTATTCTGGGGATTGAGTGCCGACCTTGCTTACAAGCGTCACTTCCCTGCGATTGACTGGCTCAAGAGCTACTCACTTTACGAGGACTCTGCATTCAAGTACTACAACGAAAACATCAACGACGAATGGTCAAATCACATAAGAGAGCTCAAGGCGCTCTTACAAGAAGAAGCAGAATTGCAGGAAATCGTTCGACTCATCGGCTTTGATGCGCTTGGCGAGAAGGACAGAATTACTCTTGAATGTACCCGTTCAATCCGTGAGGACTTCTTGCAGCAGGACTCCTTCCGTGAAAATGACCGTTACACCTCTTCGGGCAAGCAGGGAGAGATGGTTTCTGCCATTCTCAATTGGTATCATCTCAGCCTTTCTGCTCTCGCAAATGGTGCAACCTATAAGATGATTATGAATATGCCGGTACTTGAAATGATAGCTAAAATGAAGTACGAGCCCGAGGAAAGCTGGGCTGACTTCTACGCAAAGCTCACCGAGGCACTCTCAAAGAGCTTTTCAGAAATTGATTTAGGAGGCGACAGAGCTTGAAAAAGGAATATAAAACAATAAAAGAGGCTGTCGGACCTCTTATGCTGGTTGACTGCGTAGACAACGCAAAATACTATGAAATCGTTGAAATCAAGGAAGCCGACGGAAAATCGCGTCTTGGAAGAGTTCTCGAAATCAAGGACAAGACGGCTGTCGTTCAGCTTTTTGAAAGCTCTCAAGGACTTCAGCTTTCTACCTCTAAGGCAAAATTCCTCGGTCACTCTCTTGAGCTTGCCGTTTCAAAGGATATGATCGGTCGAGTTTTTGACGGAATGGGTAACCCTATCGACAACGGTGCGAAAATCATTCCCGAAAGATTTGACGACATAAACGGTGAACCTATTAACCCTGCAGCTCGAGACTATCCTGCCGAGTTTATTCAAACGGGCGTTTCTGCAATCGACGGTCTTAACACACTCGTTCGTGGACAAAAGCTCCCTATATTCTCGGGCTCGGGTCTCCCACACGCAAATCTTGCCACGCAGATTGCAAGACAAGCTAAGGTGCGTGGTGGTAACGACAACTTTGCCGTTGTATTCGCAGCTATAGGTATCACCTTTGAAGAGGCAGAATTCTTTGTTGAGGACTTCAAGAGAACAGGTGCTATTGAGCGTTCGGTACTCTTTATGAACCTTGCCGATGCGCCTGCAGTAGAACGTATTGCAACGCCTCGTATGGCAATCACCTGTGCAGAATACCTTGCTTACGAGCTTGGTATGCACGTTCTCGTAATTCTTACCGACCTTACCAACTACGCCGAGGCTCTTCGTGAAATCTCAGCAGCTCGTAAGGAGGTTCCGGGAAGAAGAGGATATCCGGGTTACCTTTATACCGACCTTGCTTCCCTTTACGAGAGAGCAGGACGAATTGACGGTAAGGAAGGCTCTATTACCCAAATTCCTATTCTTACAATGCCCGAGGACGACAAGACTCATCCTATTCCCGACCTTACGGGATATATCACAGAAGGACAGATTATTCTTTCGCGTGAGCTTTATATGAAGGGTATTGAGCCCCCGATTGACGTACTCCCCTCTCTTAGCCGTCTTAAGAACAAGGGTATCGGTGAAGGCAAAACCCGCGAGGACCATGCCGACACTATGAACCAGATTTTCTCGGCTTATGCAAGAGGTAAGGAAGCAAAAGAGCTTGCAGTAGTTTTGGGCGAGGCTGCTTTGTCTGAAATGGACAGAAAATATGCGAAGTTCTCGGAGGCCTTTGAAAACGAATACGTTTCTCAGGGATATAACACCGACAGAAGCATTGAGGACACCTTAGAAATCGGTTGGAAGCTTCTGTCAATTCTTCCAAAATCAGAGCTTAAGAGAATAAGACCTGAATATATCGATAAATATATGAGCGAAAGCTGAGGTGGGATAAATGGCAACACGCGTTAATCCTACCAGAATGGAGCTGACACGTACCAAAAAGCGTCTTGCAACAGCAATAAGAGGACACAAGCTTCTCAAGGACAAGCAGGACGAAATGGCACGTCAGCTGATGCTCTATATAAAGAGAAACCGTGAGCTCAGACTTGAGGTTGAAGACCTGCTTGCAAAGGCGATGCAAAATACTGCAATTGCCGAAGCCGAGATGGGCGAGACAGCTATTTCCGAAGCCCTTCTCGTACCCACTGCATCGGTTGGCGCAAGCTTTGGAATTAAGAATATTATGAGCGTTTTAGTGCCTGAAATAAGCGTTGATGAAAACGAACAGGGCGCTTCCATTCCATATTCAACGGCTTTTACTTCAGAATATCTTGATAAAGCCACCCTGGATATACAAAAGCTTATGCCAAAGCTTCTCGAGCTTGCATCGGTTGAAAAAACCTGCGATATGCTTGCAGATGAGCTCGAAAAAACAAGACGCCGTGTCAATGCGCTTCAGTATGTAATGATTGCCGAAATGAAGGAAAGTATCAAGTACATCACTATGAAGCTTGAGGACAACGAGCGTGGCAACCTTACCAGACTTATGAAGGTCAAGGATATGATGAAAGACGAATAAAAGTGGCGAGGTTGATTCAAAGCAATTTCCTATATAATAAAAAGTGGCGAGCCGCCACTGGCAAATCTCGCCTATTCTTACTCTTTCAAAATTAAAACAAGGCAAAACGGCGAGGTTGATTAAAACAAATTCCTATATAATAAAAATGGCTGTAAAAACAAAGTTTTTACAGCCGTTTTTTAGTCAGCCGGTGTCAACAGCTCTTTCTCTGTCGCGTTTTTGTAGGTTGTAATCTTTACCTCCTTACCATCAGAGGTAAGATATATATCACCCTGTAAATCTGTTCTGTAGATTTTAGCACCTGCGTCATTGAGTCGGCTAAGAGTAGCCTCTGTAGGATGAGAATAACTATTCCCCTTTCCCACTGATATTATCGCATATTCAGGCATAACCTCTCTCAAAAACGGATAGGACGTACTTGTTTCACTTCCGTGATGTCCGACCTTCAAAACCGTTGCAGATAAATCTGCTCCCGAGTCAAGTATCACCTGCTCTGCATACCTTTCGGCATCACCCATAAAGAGAAGTGATACGTCACCGTATTCAACCTTTAAGACAATTGATGAATCATTTGCATCCTCTCCACTATTGACACCCATAACCCTTACGCTTGCACTTCCGAGAGTATATTCATCGTTTACCTTTGGAATGGTAATCCCACCACCACTTTCATTTGCATACTTTGCAAAATTCTCAAAGGCTTTACTGTTATAATGATCTACAGGCGAAAGTGTCATATCTGAAGTTGCATAGCTGAACGCACCCGGTAAACCACCTATATGGTCCTCGTGAGCGTGAGTCCCAACAACTATATCAAGATGAGTTATGCCCTTCCTTTTCAATATAGCATAAATTACGTCAGAGTCGGACTTGTTACCGCCATCTATCAGCATATAATGCCCGTCACACTCAACGAGCGTCGCATCTGCTTGTCCTACGTCGATAAATTGCGCCGAAAAAGTTGAGTTCTCATCAAGCTCAATTTTCTTTTCTTCATTTATATTTGAATTCGGAGCTTCGCTGGGTAAAAAGCAGGACACAATGCCAACTGCCAGAAGTACCGATAAAATCAATATTAACAACCGTGAAGGCTTCATAAACACATCTCCTTACGCTAATTAAAAGACGTGATTAACGTTAAAATTATACCATAATATGCAAAAAAAGTAAAGGGGTTGAGCCCTTTACTTATTGTCGCTTTTCAGCTTCTTTCCAAACAACACAGTAGTCAGCATTGCAATTACT
>JAZNRH010000004.1:0-2078 GCA_045590615.1 Eubacteriales bacterium | reverse complement strand
ATGCTGACATCAGTGCAACAATATGAGATAAAGGACCATTCAGGCGAGTTTATAATTTTTACGTCACTTACATTTACGTTATTACAGTTAGTAAAAACAACGCCTCTTCTCTCTCGTCTGTCAAGTCGGGTCATATCTATTACGCCTCTGCCTGCAAGGGTTATGTTGTTGCAGTTGTAAAAATTCATAAACGGATACCTTGTAAGTCCAATAGCATTATCTCCCGGTGCAGTAGGCTCCAGATATTTGTTTTCATCCTCGGCACAGTCAATATCATAAAGGTGATTTGCAATCACATAAGCACCTTCACGAAGATAAATCACCAGGTTATTGTGTGCAACAAGGTTAACATAGTCGTACTGATACACACCTTTATCAATAACCCAGACATTATCCTCTCCATATTTCTCTATATATTCTGTAATTTCTTTGTCCTCATCAACCTTTTCACGTACCATAAGAGTATAACCGTAATATTGGTTTGCTTCGTTAAAGAGGAATGTATAAACACCTGTTTTATTAATGGTGGCAGTTACTCGGTTACCCGTACACTGTGCCTCTACACCGTGAGACTCAGGTAACACAACGGCGTTTTTAAGTTCAACATCAGCACCGATTATCTCAATATTAAATGAAAAATCCTCGGTTGAATCAACGTATATTTCAGAGAAGGAGTGCAGTGTGCCCGTGTCATCAACACGTATGAAAACCACCGAAGCATAAACGGGTATTTCAACACCGCTAACCTTTGCTCTATAATAAGGCGATATTGTTATGCCGTTTATATCGTCATATCCTCCGGACTGCACATATTCGGGTAGCTGAGCTGAGGCTCTTCCAACAAGCTCTTGTTCGGTAAGGCCTGCCTCCTCGAGTGTTATTATTGCCTCATCCGGATATTCAAGATATGAAAAATCAAAGTTTTCGCTTTCAGGAAAAACCGATACAGGAAAAAACAAGTTCGATACCATTATCGAAAGAGAAGTAATAAGAGTAAAGAAAAATTTAATAATAGCTTGCATTGCCATTCCTCCTATTCTTTATGTAAACATTTTCTTATATACACAAATTATTCTTTGGCAAGCAGATTATAGCATATATAATCTGAAATTACAATCGGGTGCAGATGTTAAAAAAATCTATGCGAAGCATTGTATATCATCAATTCCGCAAGGAATTGCATATCATCAAAACGAAGTTTTGTATATCATCATTGCGAAAGCTTTTTGATACACGCTAACGCGTGATGATATGCCAAGCCTGTCGGCTTGGATAAAAAAACACTCGTTCTTTTGAACGAGTGTTTTTTGTCTCTCGTGTCCGAAAAAGAACTGGGTGAAAACCGAGGATTTTCTCTTAATTAAACGGATTTTCATTCTGATTTCATAGAATTACTTGCTCATCAATTTATCAATCCATTCTTGAGCTAAAACATATTCTATATCATTGATTTTAATTGAATATGCCTTATCGTCAAATGACATTACTTCCAAAGGAATAACTATATTGATATCGTCCTGTATAACTCCACAAACATACCCGTAAACATAACAATTCTTCAACGTACCGTCAGGTTGCTTTACTAAATCAAACAGTCCAGCATCTTTAGCCTCTTGTCCACTTTTAATTTCGTTAAGAAACTGTTCGCATTCAGTAATTCCTTTGTTTGAGATTGTTGTTATCTTATCATTAAAAAGAGAACCTTTTACAAACTCAAATCTAATACAATTATCAAGGGAGACTTCCGTTTTCAGCAATTCAGACTTTACATACACAGCGGAAAACTCATTGTCGGGAAAATATCTTACTAACACATCTTGACTATCATTAACAGAATACATACCTGTTTTTATCTTATTGGTAAGATGAACAAAGGTCTTTTTCTCTCCCTTTACGTGACCGATGAACTCCCATTCTCCAAAGCACCAAACTCTACCCTCGTTACCGACAAAAGTATATTCCGTGCCGTCGGTTGCTACAATAGTTTTATTTTCGATTTCCGTAAACTCAACATTATTTGAGCAAGCAACTAAAGAAAAGATAATCGCCAAACACATAAAAACAATTGATAACTTTTT
>JAZNRH010000003.1:0-41107 GCA_045590615.1 Eubacteriales bacterium | reverse complement strand
GGGCTTGTGCCAAATGGCATCAAGGTGATATAGGGGTAAACCCAGCTTGTCGCTGAGTTTTTTTGCAAAGGTTGTTTTGCCACTTCCGGGACATCCGATTACTATAATTCTTTTCATTTCTCATTCATTCCGTCTGCAACGCTTCTTCATCTCTGATTATTCTCTTATAAATGGATATTCTACGTGATTTTCAATCAGTATTCCGTACTTTTCAGGACGTCGGTATGCGTTGCCGTGAACCTCTGTTTCACGATATTCACGAAGCTGACACAAATCAAGGTCGGCTATAAAAATCCCCTCTTCGCCATCTGCTTGTAAAATACAGGTATCACGTGAGCCCGACAACTCAGGAACGTATGCAACACCGTCAAAAACCGATGAGCCACCGTTACAGTCGGGTACGCTATCGGGATAATTGCAGGTTGCTATTGCGAGCATATTTTCATAAGCCCTTCCACGTAGCTGAGAAAGTCGGTTAATCTCCATAGGGCAGGCGTTTGGTACTAAAATCAATTCAGCACCCTTGAGCATCAGTATACGCGCACTTTCGGGGAATTCTCTATCGTAGCAAATCATTGCACCAACCTTGACCTTCCCCTTCGACGTATCAAGCTCTGTCACATAAAAGTCATTGCCTGCGCTGAGGTTTTTCTCGACACTGAAATCGCAGGTGTGAACCTTGGCATAAACGAGCTTTTTCTCGCCAAATCTGTCAAACAGAACCAGAGTATTTCTCGGGTTTGTGTCAAAGCGTTCGAGCAAAGTAACAGCGATTGCCATATCAAGCTCCCTTGCAAGAGAGGAAAACGACGATACAAAATCGCTATCAAGCGATATGGCTTCACTCTGCCAAGCCTCTGTCGGTCTGTCATAGATATTATAGCCGTTGCTCCACATCTCAGGGAAGAGGGCAATATCAGCCCCCATCTGTCCGGCTTTTTTACAGTATTCTCTTCCCTTTTCAAGATTCCCTTCAAGCGTTCCCGTCGGCGCAATCTGCAATAGGGCGATTTTCAAATAATTCTGCATTTCAGTCACCTTATGTATTTTTGATTTTAATCCTGATATTTATATTGTAACATAATTTTTATTTTTTTCAATACCTATATTATAACTCAAGAGGCGACTTTCGTCGCCCCTTGATTATTCTTTCATTTTGTGTATACAGCTATCAATAAACTCGTAGGTTGAGGTCTCATTGTAAAATTCAATCTCGTCCTTCAAGTTTTCAAGCTTTTCAACGGTTATTCCGACCTTCTCGTAATCCTGAATAGTTCTGCCGTAGCCCGTCAGCCATTCAAGGTCATAGGTGCCTTCCTCGGTTGGAATATAATACTCCCTCTTGTTCTTGGGATTCATTATTTTACCTCTTATGTCAATCTCATGACCGACAAATTTCGAGAGCTTATCTTCAAATACTTTTGCTGCGTGAGCTTCAAGTCCAAAGGTATAACGAATACCCTTGCTGTCTATGAGCATATCGGGAGTAATGCCTGCTTTTTTATAATCCTCTATTGAATGAACGTAAAGCCAATAAGGAGAATAAAAGCGCTCTCCAATTACGATTGTAAATTCGTTTACGTATTTACTTATAATCGCACTCTCGTCACCCGAATAAATGAGCTCAATTAATTCGCTATCGCTCATAAGCTCTTGCATTTCTTCTTTCGTAATTCCAAAATGCATTGCAACGGAATAAGGATTTGCATATTCCATAAGACTGCTTGCAGGCTCGTACCTCTCGTTTAGCTCGACGACCCAATCATTAAATTTATCTTCTCCTACGTATCTGATGACACTCACTTCAATAGCAGAAAACATTTCACTGAGTGGTGAATAGAAGAAGGAGTTACCGTCTCCACCAACGCCGTAATTGGAATTAAACTTGAGTGATTCATCATTGGCAAGTGTTCTTACAGACTCGATTTCCTCTCTCATATACTTGATTTCGCCTTCGCTCGTGCAATAGTCCGTGATGTAGTCGAGATAATCATCAATCACCTCAAGTGGTATCAATGAAAGTTGCATTGGGTTTGCTTTAAGTCCGTCGAGAGTATATATTTCTCCATTGTGATATAGAGCAAGAGGACTGCGAAGCTTCATCTTCATCGTGTCTATATCCTCGTACAATGCATCAATCATATCATCTGTCAGCGAAGCATATTCCCCGTATTCCTCATTCTTTTTAATTATAGCTTCTTTTGGAATACCGAGGTCGTTTATTATTCTGTACAGCGTGGGAAGCTCCTCCTGTTCAACGGCAGAGAGCTCTAAAAATGAGCTTGTCCACTCGTCACTCGCTTCCCTTCCAACAATATCGGAAGCAATTGCTATATTATAAACCTCGTCAACATACAACCTCATAAAGCGAGTATCTCCACCACCGATTGGAATGTCCTGCCCTTCCACATCTCCAAACGGGTCTGGTAAAGTTGGCTGATCTGCAATCGGAGGATCAACAGCCATAATCGGTGGGGTCACAATCTCTGCGACGGGTGGCTTTTTGTAGTCCCTTGTGTAAAGCACAACTGCAACGATAAGTAAAAGAGATGCAGCAAGAGCAGTCCATTTTATAAAGCCACTCTTTTTGTTGTGCTTGATTTCTGCCTCCTGAACAAATTCCAAGTCGGCAAGCTCCATTTTATCAAGAAGCTCTTTTCCTCTCATACGGTATACCCCTCCTTTTCAAGATATTTTTTAAGCATCTGACGGCAGCGATGCAAAATAACCTTGACGTTGCTCTCGCTCATAGAAAACCGTTTTGCAATGCTTTTAATCTCGTCAAGATACCAATATCTTTGCATAAATATTTTTCGTTTTTCCGAGTCGAGAGCCTTCAGGAAGCCGTTTATTGCCTCTTTGAGAAAAATATCGTCAATAACCTCCTCTGTGCTAAAAGACGAGGGAATACACTCGTCGAGCTCCTCTGACAAATCAACTATGTACGCCTGTCTTTTCAAGGCATTTCTTTTCCTGCAAAAATCAAGTGAAATGTGCCTCACAATTCTTGCAATAAACGGGTACAGATACTCTCTCGGCTCGTTTGGTGGAATAAGCCTCCACACCTCGTTATAGGTATCGTTTTCACATTCCTCGGCAGTCTGATAGTCTGCAACTATGTTTTGCGACAACGCCCTTATCCTTTTACCGTATTTTTCAGCAGTATGAATAATTGCGCTTTCATCTCTTAACAGATATAAACCAACTATTTTATTGTCGTCCAAAGCCTTTCCCTCCCTGATACAATTATATCGTCCTTCAACAATATAAGCGTAAAACATCTCTTTTGGTTACACTTAATTTTTTTGCTGAAGCAAAAAAGGACAATGCTGTCAACTGCCACTTATGTTATCTGAGTGTTAATTATTTTTTCATATCCTCAAATAATTTCTTATAAGGCATAATCATCCCCTCGTTCATAGCGTTACCCATTTTCGCCTTTATTTTAGCATACCGACAAGCTTCATTTTCAAAATCGTTCCCTTTTGCTTCTGTGGGAAATCGTAGAAGCCGTGCTCCTTGTAGAACTTGTGGTCTGCCTTCATCATTCCCTGCATAATCCATATAAGGTCACGGAAAATTTTCATTTCTCTCTCCTTGGTCTTTTTTTATATTTTACTACAAAATCGGACAAATTTCAACGAGGGTACGTAAGAAATTTTCACGTACCCTCGTCTGCATTCACTACATTATATCGTGATAATTCACTATTTTATCAACCGTCTTTCTGATTGTGCGCGCATCTATTCGCTCGGCTTCTTTCTTTTCAAGGTAGCTTTCGCAATAGTCGGCTCTTGTGAAGGTAATCTCAACGGTTGCCGGCAAAGTGAGCTTATACGGCTTGATTTTGTCCTTTAAGCCAACCGATGCCCTTGCTGCATCATAAATCATTTTTCTTGCCTCTTCGGTGGGAAGGGACACTGCCTTGTTTCTTCCTACTCCCTCTTTTACGGGGGCAATTGCTATATCGCCAAGAAGCTCCCTTGCCTCCTTGCAGGCTGCAACGTCACCGGAAACCATAACCATTGGTATATCGTAAGCACCGTAAAAGGCTGCTCCTTGAAACACCTCGCCACGAGGCTGTGAATTCACGTGATAGCTAAACCACGCAACGCTCGTCTGAGTGTGATCCAAAAATCCATTGATTGTGCCTGCCATTGCGTGAAGTCCGATTTCGGCACAGATATCAACCTCTTTATTGATAATAACGCTCTGCCAATTTTCAATAGTAAGCTGCTCTGCCCTCGGGTCAAGCATTTCCTTGATGAAGTTGACACCGGCTCCGTGTCCGTCAAAGACGAATACACGCTCTGCGCCTGCATCAAAATATCCATCAACGGCTGCGTTAACGTCCTTCATCAGCTCCTCACAAGCAAGTCTGTAGTCGTCCTTATCGGTAATAGCCGTTATTGAATTGACGTTTGTTATACCTTCTAAATCAGTCATTATAAAAACGTTCATTTTATTATCTCCGAATTATTTACTGATTAATCTTTCTGCGTTGCCGTGGTAAATGAGCTCCTTGACGTCATTCGATAAGCCAAGCTCCTCAATAAGCTCCTGATGTACATTGTCAAAATAATCGCGGGCATAAAGAAATCTGTCGGGAAATCTATTTATCAGCTCACAGGTATATTCCTTGTCACGACTGAGTGCATTGTGTCCTGAGCCAGATGAAATATCACAATAAAGATTGGGATACTTTTCAAGCAGTCGTTCTATTCCTCCACCTCGTATCAGCCTACCCTTGGGATAAGCCTCAGTATATGCGAGGTCGTCATTTGAGATATGCGCCCAGAAGCCAGGTGCATGACCGAGGAAATTAGTTTTGGGACAGCTGATGAGCATTTCCTCAAGGGTGTCAATGCTTCCACCGTACCACCAATTGCGTCTTGGAAATGTTTCTCCCGTCACAGATGCCTCGGGATAATCGAAGTGAAGAGTTACGGGGAGTCCTGCATCGCCGCAAAATCTGAACATATCAATTGCATCGGGGTTATTATAGAGCATACGATACTTAACTTCTCCGTAAATCTGCACGCCGTAGGTGTCGATAGCTTCCTTCAGGCGTTCAATTGCACCGATGTGTCTTGGATCGGGAGCGTAGCCGAGTACAAAACGTTCGGGGGCTCTTTTTTTATATTCGACACAATGAGAAAAAGGCACAGCCATTGTCTCTTCGGGTGTACCCTTACTCTTTACAGGGAGAACTTTCAGGTACTTCGGGTCAAACTCGTCTTGTGTGGTCTCCCACGAAAGAAGCCAAGTCTTGTCAATACCATATTCATTCATATTTTTTATAAATGCATCAAAATCGTATCCATACCAATCGGGATGATTGTGAGCGTCTATTATCATAAAAAATCTCCTTTTACTATCCGAGAATTATTTTTTGTCCCGTTCTTGCCGACCTGTAAACTGCGTTGATTACCTCAACTGTTTTCATTCCCTCAAAAAATGGAATGAGTGACTGTCTGCCCTCAAGTATTGCATTGGTAAAGTCCTGCAGCTGAAAATTGTGTCCGTCGTTATTTATTGCCTTGGGGTCTCCGTAGCCACCCGAATTAATATTTACTTCAACGTTTTGTGGCACGTAGCTCTTATCCTCGAGGTCACAAAGGTGAATACTGTCACCAACGATTGTAACTGTGCCCTTTGTACCCGAAACGCTGAGCTGTCTTGGCTGTCCGTTGTATATTGCAGTTGTACTCTGCATAATAGCAAGTGCACCACTCTCAAATTCGAGCGCTGCAGACGAGGTGTCCTCAGCTTCCATATTGTGAGCAAGAGTTTTGGTATAGCCCGAAACACTCTTGACCTCGCCCATAATGTAAAGAAGTACGTCAACTCCGTGAATTCCCTGATTCATAAGTGAGCCTCCGTCGAGCGCCCACGTTCCTCGCCAGCTACTTGAGTCGTAATATTCCTGAGAACGGTAGTAGGTATTGATAAGATAACCCGTTATGAGCTTACCGAGCTTTCCGTCCTCTACAAGCTTCTTCAATTCCCTTATTGCAGGAGAAAAGCGATGCTGTGAAATAACGCCTGCGCATACGCCCTTTTCCTTCGCTTTTTCAATAAGCTTTTTGCAGTCCTCATCGGTAACTGCAAGGGGCTTTTCTACCAACACGTGCTTACCTGCTTCAATGCACTGAAGAGCATTTTCGGCGTGGAAGCCACTCGGGGTACATACGCAAACGGCATCAATTTCCGAGCCGGCAAGCATCTCGGCAACAGAGTCAAAGCACTTTACCGAATATCTGTCGGCAAATTTTTTTGCGTTTTCATATTTCACGTCAGCAACGCCCGTCAAAACGGCGTTTTCAGTTGCGATAATTGCATTGGCGTGCCAATCCGAAATTGCGCCACAGCCAATAATTCCATATCTTACAGCCTTCATTTAATTCTCCTCTCAATAACGAAACAGACTTGTCTCGTTGTCACAATTCTTCAGATACGTTCTCGGGGAATAACCCGTGCGCTTTTTGAAAAATCTGCAAAAATACGCTTCATCGTCAAAGCCAACTGCTGCAGCCACCTGCTTGATGGTCATATTCGAGCTTTTCATCAATGAAATTGCCTTCATTATCTTAAAGCTATTTATATAGGAAATCGGAGTCTCCCCCGTTACCTCCTTGAATACCCTGCAAAAATGAGGCTCGCTGATATAGCACTTTTTTGCAATGTCCTCTAACTTTATCTTTTCATCAAAATGAGTGTGTATATAAGAAAATGCCGTATGAATTATTTCCGAGTTGCGTGAGCTACGGCTGTTGAGGGTATCGTTTTCAAGTAAAAAATGGGCTCTGAGGGTGGAAAACAAAGCTAAAAACAAGCCCAGAGAAAGCATATAGTCTCCCTTGTTATACGATTCGAACCATTCCAACGCGTACCTTTTTACAAGCTCGTCATCTCTGATAAGGTTTTCGATTTTTCTATCATAATCAAATTCATTAGCGTAGGTCTTTTCAAATAAGTTATTGTCAAATATACGGGAAAGGTTTACACATAAGATATGATACTCCACCTCTTCGTCATCACGAAGCACGTTGGCGTGGTACTCATAGGGGTTGATAACCACGACGTCTCCCTCTTTGACACGAATTGACCTCGTACCAAGATTTATCGTCATCGAGCCCGACACTATATACTTTATTTCTATTTCCTCGTGCCAGGCAAAATTAAAGTGATTGCGTGCATCAACCTTCAAATTGAGCTCACATGTAAAGGGAGAGCTGTCTCCCGTTTGAATTATTTGTCTGTGTTTGCCCTTCATCATAGCCGACATTACAACGCACCCCCTTATCTTTTTATTATTATATACCCTTTACTCTTGCTCGGCAAGTACTATTTTAATCATTTCATTGGATTATTTTGATAAATTTTATCGGCGTTCGTTGCTTTTTTGACAGCTTTTGTCCCAAAATCAAGGCTTTTTTGCTATTGATAATAAAATAATCCAATACGGGCTAAAAAAAATCCATTGACAGATTATCTACTTTGTTTTATTATAAAGCTGTTAAGAAAACTATTTTGAAGCTATAAAGAGAGTGAGGTAAAATTTATGTCAGAAAAATTACTTGCAATCAACGGTGGCGAAAAGAGTATCAAGACTCCATTCCCTGCAAGACATCATTTTGGCGCAGAGGAAAAAGCTGCTTGTAACAGAATTCTCGACGAAGCAATTGAAAAGGGTGTAGCTCCTGGCTACAACGGTCCCGACAGAGCTCTGCTTGGTCAGGAATTTGCAAAAATGCTCGGTGGTGGATACGTTGAGCCCGTAAACAGTGGTACTACCTCGGTTTATGTTGCTCTTCGCTCACAGCCCATTCAGCCGTTTACAGAGATTATCTGTCCTCCTGTTACCGATCCGGGTGGACTTATGCCTGTTGTTATGATGAACTGCATTCCCATTATTGCAGATGCAATCCCCGGTAGCTTTAATATCAGCTTCGAGGGTGTAAAGAAGGCGTACAGCGAAAGAACGAGCGCAATTGTAGTTGCCCACATCGGTGGTGAGCCCTGTGAGGATATCGAGAAAATTTGCGAATTTGCTAAGGAAAAGGGGCTTTACGTAATTGAGGACTGCGCTCAGGCACACGGAACAAGATTTAACGGCAAGGCAATCGGTACGTTTGGTGATGCGTCCGGCTTCTCAATGATGTTCGGTAAGCATACCTGTGCAGGTGGTCAGGGTGGTCTCGTATGGACAAGAACAGAGGAATCCTACTACAGAGCACGTCAGGCAGCCGATAGAGGTAAGCCCTACGGTGTGAGTGATTTAAGTGGAAACGTTTGCGCTTCTCTCAACTACAATATGGACGATATACACGCTGCTATCGCAAGAGTACAAATTCAAAAGCAGTTCCCCATCGCCGCACAGCGTCGTGAGGTTGTTGCCAAGCTCAAGAAGGCTCTTGCAGATGTGCCTGCTATCAGTTTCACTCCTATCTCAGAGAAATCAGAGCCTTCCTTCTGGTATCTCAGAACACTCTTCAATCCTGATGCAGTAAGAGTTGACAAGGACACCTTCTGCAACGCACTTGAGGCTGAGGGTATAGTACTCTTCAAGTACTATTTCACAGCTCTTCCCTATACTACTGCATGGTATCAGGAAAGCCGAGTATTCGGAGACAGTGGTTATCCTTGGGCAGCACCCGAGTATAAGGGCGACAAAAACAAGAGATATACTCTTAAGGACCTTCCTGTAATCAAGAAAAATCTCGATGACACGTTTATTATCTATCCCGTTGAAAGCTGGACAGACAAGAACATCGAAGAGGTTGCAAACGCATTTAAGAAGGTATACGAAGCTTACAAAAAGTAATATAAACAGATTATAACGTAGGGATTGACGATTTTCGTCAATCCCTATTTTTGCTGTGTTTTAATTTTCTGCAAGCCCTTTTGTCGTCATATCCTTGCACTTATCCCAAAACTCACTTTCCTTTTCGGTCTTAACCCGAAACGGCTTTTTATAACTGTATATTTCACCTGAAATAAAATCAACGCCTGCCTCACCCGTAGCGAGTCGCACGAGTCTCTTTGCACTCTCCTCGGGTGTTACTGTAAAAAGATATTTCAATGGAGAATGAAAGGCGGTTTTCATAAGAAAATTGCCCTCCGAGGCAAAATTGCTTCTTGAAATGCCGGGCTCAAAGGCTACTGAATTTATACCCTTGGAGTGAAACCTACGATGAAGCTCACGTGTAAAAATGACGTTACAAAGCTTTGAATGAGCGTAGGCTCTCATCGGGGTATAGCTTTTTTTCGTTTCTATATCCTCGAGGGTGAAATCGTGATAGAAATTCGCCGCAATGCTGGTAGTCTGTATGACAGTAGCTCTGCTATCACACAGCTTTTCAGCGAGTATATTCGTCAGTAAAAAGGCAGAGAGTACGTTGACCTGAAAGGTTCTTTCAAATCCGTCCTCCGTAATCGAAAGAGTGTCGAACAATGCTCCGGCATTATTTGCAAGAACGTCTATTTGGGGATAGGCTTTCAATTCATCGGCAAGTCTTACAACGTCGCTCAGCCTTGAATAATCGGCAATATGACAGGGCGCATCAAGCTCCTTTGCAACGGATAAAGTCTTTTGAGGATTACGTCCGACAATCACTATATTATGCCCCTGCTCCTTCAGACTTTTCGCCGCGGCAAGACCGATTCCGTCGCTCGCGCCTGTTATTACAATTGTTTTGTTATTACTCATAATTCACCACACCTTACTTATATAGCCGAAAAGAGCCGAACTCATGTCGGTTTCGAGGACGATTTTCGCCCCTTTCGGCGTTATTTTTTCTTGTAATATGTACATATAACTGCGCAAAAATGCCTTGAAAGAAACAAAAATCGTTCCTTGAAACTTCCCTCGAACCGAGGAAAGATAATTTTCGAGCAGAAATGCATCTGCGAAGCGTGGGAATACTTTACGTATTCCGAGCGACAAAGATGTATTTATGCCGGAAAGAAATTTTCTCGGCGGCATTAGTTCGACTCTTTTCGGCTATAGCTTACCCCTTTTCAAAGCTTTTGTCAAGAAAAATGGCACTTTCCTCTTCACAAAATGCAAAAAATAGGTTATACTGTTCTAAAAGGAAGTGAAATGATGGATATTATGAATATAGATTTTGAATGTACCTCCTGCAAAAAAGCAAAAAGTGAGGCATCGAGAGTGCCTGTGCCAAGAATTATTGAAAAGCTTGACAGCTTTTTTGAAACGAACGACCTTAACGGTGCAAAGAGGCTGCTCGATTATTGGCAGAGTGAGGCTCGGGCTATTGGCGATGCCGAGGGTGAGCTATCAATAGTAAACGAAATGCTCGGTCTGACAAGGAAGATGAATGAAAAGGAAAACGGTGAGAGGGCAATACAAAGGGCGCTCGAGCTGCTTGACGTCACCGAAAGCGACTCGCTCATCTCGGGTGCGACGGTTATCATCAATGCTGCAACTACGAGTAATGCCTTCGGAAATCCGGAAATGGCAATTACTCTTTACGAACGTGCCCTTGAAATCTATGAGAGTCAGGGACTTTCTCCCGACGACCTCAGATACGGAGCGCTCTACAACAATTTTGCAACGACTTTATCAAACGTTTCTCGCTTTGATGAGGCGCTTGAATACTACCTTATGGCAATAGAAAATACAAGCGCTCAGCCCACAGCTCTGCTTGATACTGCAATAAGCTATATAAACCTCGCTGAGCTATACGAAAGAAAAGACGGACTCGAAAGCGACAATATAGAGATATATCTGAAAATGGCAGAAGAGATACTCAACAGTGATAAGGTAAACCGAGACTCCTACTATGCCTTCGTATGTGAAAAGAGTGCGCCTGCCTTTGACTATTACGGATATTTCTTTTTTGCAAACGAGTTAAAGGAAAGGGCAAGGAAAATATATGAAGGGAATTGAGCTTTCAAGACGCTATTACGAGGAATTTGGCAAAAAAGCGATGAGAGATGCAATCGGAGACGACGTGCGAAGGGTCGCCTTCGGGCTTGTCGGTGAAGGCTCTGAGTGCTTGGGCTACGATGACGAAACGTCAACCGACCACGATTTTGAACCCGGCTTTTGCATGTGGATTACAAAAGAGGATTATGAAAAGCTCGGTTTTAAGCTTGAGCTTGCATACTCAAAGCTTCCCAAAGAGTTTCTCGGATATACAAGACGCACAATAACGGGCAGCAATCGACGTGGACTCAAAATAATAGACGCTTTTTACGATAGATTTCTTGGTATCCCCCGAGCGCCCACGACACCTGAGGAATGGCTTTTTCTGCCGGACGAATGTCTTGCAACGGCTACCAACGGCGAGGTTTTCTGTGACGAGCTTGGTGAATTTACTAAAATCAGAAACACCTTATTAAACGGATATCCACTGAGCGTAAAGCTCAAAAAAATAGCTGCGCATCTTATAATGCTTCAGCAGACGGGGCTTTACAACTATCAAAGATGTATAAAGCGTGGAGAAAACGGAGCTGCACAGCTTTGCGTTTTTGAATTTGTCAATCACGCAAGCGCTCTCATTTTCCTAATCAACAATTGCTACCAACCATTTTATAAGTGGCGTTATCGCAAAATGCGTGAGCTTTCTGTTCTCGGCAAGCTCGAAGCCTCTCTCGTCTCGCTGACCGAGCTTGGAAACACCGAGCTTGAGGTATCGGCAAAAAGCGAAAGCATGGAAGAAATCGCCAGGGCGATAATAGATGAGCTCGTAAATGAAGGTATAACGACGGCATCGGGCTATGACCTTGAACAACACGCCATCTTAATTCAGGATAAAATCAAAAACGCAAATTTACGCAATATGCACATATTAACGGGAATATAGCAAGAAGGACTGTAAAAAACAAAGTTTTTTACAGTCCCTCTTCTTAATAATTGTATTTTTTTCGTTTTACTACAAGCATAACAGCCGACAGTATAACTGCCATTACCTCGGCAAAAACAATTGAAAGCCATATTCCGTCGATATCAAAAATCAAGGGCAACAGCATTACGCAGGCAATCTGAAATACCATAGTTCTCAAAAACGAGATTATTGCAGAGGTAATTCCGTCGTTGAGCGCTGTGAAAAATCCCGATGAAAAAATAGCAAAGCCCATAAACAAAAACGAGAAGGAATACAGAATAAAGGCTCTGTTAGTCAGAGAAAGAAGCTGTGCATCATAGCCGACGAACAGCTTTGAAAACGGGGTTGCGAGTAGCTGGGAAGCAGCAAACATCAATAGCGAGAAGGTCAAAACAAGAGTCATGCTCTTCTTGGTAAGTCCCCTGAGCTCATTATGGTTACCTGCGCCAAAGTGGAAGCTGATAATCGGAGCTGAGCCGATTGAATAACCGATGAATATCGACGAGAAAATCATACTGACGTACATCAGCGTTCCGTAAGCTGCAACTCCATTCTCCCCTGCGTATTTCAAGAGCTGAATATTATAGAGCATACTGACAACAGACATTGAAATATTACTCATAAACTCCGACGAGCCATTGAGACAGGTCTGAAGTATATGCCTGATAGAAAAGCTCGTTTTGGTAAGGCGCAGGGCACTTTTGTTTGGCAAGAAAAAATATATCAGTGGCACGAGTCCACCTACTGCCTGACTGAGTCCCGTAGCAAGCGCTGCGCCAAGTATACCAAGGTCAAAAACTGCAACGAGTAAAGCGTCAAGCACTATGTTGGTCACACCTGCAGCGCCCGTAATCCAAAAGCCAAGCTGTGGCTTTTCGGCAGTAATCATTAAGCTTTGAAATTCGAGCTGTAAAATAAAGGCAGGCAAAGCAATCATATTAATTTTGCCATAAAAAACGGCATTCTCAAGAAGCTCGCCCTCGCCACCGAGCAGAATGACAATATCTTCCATGAAAACAAAGCCAAAGACCGACACAATAATGGCAAGCACCGACGAAAAATAAATCAAAAGTGAGAAAATTTCGTTAGCCTTTTCACGCTCACCCTCACCCATCGTTTTAGCAACGAGCGCACTTCCACCCGTACCGAACATAAAGCCCACAGTACCGAGCACCATAATTGCAGGAATGACTAAATTTACTGCAGCGAACGGTATTTTTCCAACGAAATTGGATATAAAATAGCCGTCAACTACCCCGTAAATCGAGGTGAAAATCATCATTGCTATAGACGGAATAGTAAATTTTATAAGCTTTTTATAAGTAAAATGCTCTGACAGTCTCATCTATTTAACCTTCTTTTAATCAAAAGCAAAACACTAACTCCTATAATCAAAAAGTCAACTCATCTACCAAAGCCTGCCTTGACACCACTTATTGACCCGTGGATTGGCTGTTTGAGATAGATAAAGAACGAGACTATAAGACAGCTCTTCTATTTATCATATTTTGAATATTCCCAAAGCGTCAAGAAGTGAAGAAATCAAAATCAAAACTATACAAATGGGGGCAAGATATTTAATCATAAAAGTGAAAAGTGCTTTTCTCTTAAATTTTTTTGATTCCTCGACCTCTTCGATAATCACGCTCGGCTTTAATACGTAGCCAACAAAAACGCAGGTCAGGAATGCTACGATAGGCATCAATACACTGTTACTGATAAAGTCAAAGAAATCCAAGAACTGCATACCGATAATCTTCACGCCGTCCCAGATACCGTATCCCAAGGTCGAAAGAAGTCCCAGAATAATTGAGATGAATAATACGACAAAGCAAGAAAGCTTACGTGATAGCTTGAATTTATCGCAAAAGATTGATACAACCGTTTCCATAAGTGAAATTGATGAAGTCAGGGCTGCAAACAATACCAATAAGAAGAATAAAATTCCTATGTACGTGCCACCTGCCATCGTTTCAAAAACCTTTGGCAGAGTAACGAACATCAAGCTCGGTCCTTTACCCAATGCCTCAGGAGTACCACCCGAGAAAACGAATACAGCAGGGATAATCATAAGACCTGCCATAAAGGCAATACCTGTATCAAAAAACTCAATTTGTGTAACCGAGGATTCGAGATTTACGTCCTTTTTCATATAAGAGCCGTAGGTTATCATAATTCCCATTGCCAAGGACATTGAATAGAAAAGCTGTCCCATAGCAGCCAATACCGTAGTTGCAGAAAACTTGCTGAAATCCGGTAATATGTAATAGAGAACGCCTTCCTTTGCACCGGGTAAGCAAACCGAGTAAATGGCAATAAACAAAGACAAGATTACAAGAATGGGCATCATGATTTTGCTGACCTTCTCAACGCCCTTTTCTACGCCACAAAGAACGATTATAGCAGTAATGCCGATAAATAAAAAGAACCAGAAAATAGGAGCTCCCGTCTGTGAAATGAAGCCCGTGAAATAGCTATCGCTCGCAGCTTCCTTCGCAGCACCCGTAGTGAAGTCAAAAAGATACTTCATGACCCAACCACCAATAACAGAGTAGTAGGGCAAAATAATCATAGGAACGACTGATGCAAGATAGCCAATAAAGGCGTACTTACTGTTGAGTTTTTTGAAGGCACTGATGGCACTGAGTCCCGTCTTTCTGCCAATAGCGATTTCGGCTATCATCAAGGTAAAGCCAAAGGTGATTGCAAGAACGAGATAGACAAGCAGAAAAATACCTCCACCATACTTAGCTGCAAGATAAGGGAAACGCCATATATTTCCAAGTCCCACTGCCGAGCCTGCCGCAGCGAGAACAAATCCTAATTTCCCGGTAAAGCTACTTCTTTTTTCGTTATTCATTTACTTTCTCCTTTTGCATAATAAATTATTAATTTATTGTATCACATTTTTTAATAAATTTCAACAATAATATACAAATTCGAGAAAAAATATCGGGGCTGTAAAAACTTTTTTTACAGCCCCTTTTAATCGGTATTAATGATTACTTGTAAAGCTCGTCTACCTGCTTAAGCGCTTCGGCTACTACCTTATCGCCTGCTCTGTCCTCAAGCCATGCTGACGAGAGGCTTGCTTCGTAGATGTTAGTGCCTCTTGCCTCGGGAATAGGCATATAGCAAGCCGGTGAGCCATTTGATTTTGTTGCAATGAAATTGTATTTTGCCGGTGACTTTTCCTTGAGCTCGAAACCGTACTCGCAATAAATTTCACCACAAAGAATAAAGAAGGTGCACTCACCAAGTCTGATTGTCTGTACGCAGGTCTGTACAGGCTCGGGAATATTGTAAATGTTAATTGTCGTCTGCGCTCTTCTGCGCTTGAAGCCATCACTTTCAGGCTCGGCAATTCCGTTAATCTTAACGTCAGCCGGAAGAGTTGCCTTGAGTCGCTTTGCTTCTTCATACGCTTCTTCGGAAATCGGTTGCTTCATAAGAGGAACATAATCCCTCTTGACCTTGAGGATGTCAGTCTTTACCTCTGTTGCAGTTTCAAGGTGCTTTACTGCTGCCTCGGCAAGCTGATTTCCTATAACCTTAAATCTGCCCTCTTCAAGATATTGAGACTCACGATGAATGTCATAATGATTGATATTACCTGCTGTGCCAAGAAGGAACACTGTTACGAAATCTCTGCCAAACTCATCACGCAGGTTCTGAGAAAGAATTCCTGAATAATCTGCGCTGAGTCTGTATCCACACTCGGTGGAACAACTGTGGCAGGAATAGTTGGCAATTGAGCCAATGGGCTTGTCGTTCTCATCAAAGAAGAAGAGTGTCGAGAAGGTTTCTTCAACAGGTCCGAAGGGCTTGACGGCATCGGGGTTGTGCCAGCCGGGATTGGTACGGATAGAGCCGTCCTTCATAACATAGTTACGGTTAAAGCTAAGTCCCTTTTCCTGACTCGAATTGAACTTAACCGTCACGGGCTGAAGTCTCTGATATGCAAGAATTGCAGTATCGGCGATAAGACGCTCCTCAACGTCGAAATATGCCTCGTCGGGTGTATCAAACTCACCGTAAACATCTCTGTGCATAGGCATACCCGTATGGGTATGAGTTGAAGTAATTGCGATATTCTCTTCCGGAATATCTATGTACTCCCTTATCCTCTTTATTACGTTCTTACAAGTCGGATTTGTGGTCCCAACAGCGTCAATTGATATAATTATTGCCATTTCTCCATCAAGCTCGAGAACAACCGATTTTGCGTAAAGCTCATCGTTTACCTCTGTCGAAGGAGAAAAACCGAGTCCTCCGGGTTTACTAAGTCCGATAGGTGGTGTTATTTGTTTTTCATAAAAGCCTGCCTTCAACATAATTTTATCCTCACTTTGTTAAATTTTCTGCTTGTTCAAGCGCTTTTTCTATAAATATGGAACCTGCATTATCCTCAAGCCATGCAGACGTTACCTGTGCCTCGTAAATATTCGTGCCTCTTGCCTCGGGAACGGGCACATAACAAATGCTTCCGTTTGCAAGAGTGGTGATGAAGTTGTATTTTGCAGGTGACTTCGCTTTCATTTCGAGTCCGTATTCGGTGTAAAGCTCGCAGGGATAGGCGAAAATCATAGCCTCACCGAGCTTAACGCACTGTATGCAGCACGGAATAGGCTCGGGCATATCGGCTATCTTGATATACTGAATTGCCTTTCCTCTCTTGAATTCCTTGCTCTCGGGCTTACTGATATCAACCTTATAGCTACCGAAGGGCATCGTTCTGTAAAGCTCTCTGTATTCTTCGATAGCTGCCTCATCAAGCTTCTGCTTTGAAACGTAAACGTTTTCCTTAAGGCTGTCTACCGAGTCAACCTTAATTTCAACGCTATCAAGATTATGTCTTATAGCTGCATCGGCAAGCTGTCTACCGATGAATTTGTGCCTGAACATCGACCATTCACTGTTCATAAAATCACAATGATTCAGGTTACCACAAGCGCCTGCAAAGAAGAGTGTTATAAAATCGTTTCCGTACTCGTCCTTGAGATGATTTGAAAGCACTCCTGCATAGTCCGAGCTGATAATTCCACCCGTACCCGTACTACAATTGTGACAAGCAAAGTTGGCAATAGCAGCAATTGGTTTATCACCGTCATAGAAGAAAAGAGTAGCAAACTCATCGTCAATAGGTCCAAACGGTCTGACAATGTCGGGGTTTTTCCAGCCCGGATTGGTACGGACCGAGCCGTCCTTCATAACATAGTTACGGTTAAAGGTAAGTCCCTCTTCGCGACTCGAGTTGTACTTTACCGTCACAGGCTTCATTCTCTGATATGCAAGAATTCCCGCATCGGCAGTTATGCGCTCAAGATAACTCTCAAAATTTTCGTCAGCCGAGCTCGTTTCTATTCTTACCCCCGGTATAGGAATACCCGAATGTGTGTGAGTTGCACAGATTAAAATATTCTCGTAGGGTATGCCCGTTAACTCGGTAATTCTCGCAGTTACACCGTCACAAAGATGCTTGCTCGTCTTAAGCATATCCATTGAAATAACAATGACGGTCTTTTCACCGGTGGTGAATGCCGCCGCCTTGGCGTAAAGTCTTTCTGAATCTAAAAGTGTTGTAGACGGATTGTTGCCAAATCCACCCGGCATTCCAAGTCCAAGTGGGGCTGTTATTTCCTTTTCGTAAAAACCTGCTTTTAACATAATTTTACCTCTCTTTTTTCATTAATTTATCTGCTTGTTCAAGGGCTTTTTCTACAAATGTTCCTCCTGCCTCGGGCTTGAGGAAGGCTGAGGTTTTTTGCGCCTCATATATAGTCGTGCCATATGCCTCGGGAATTGGTACGTAGCATTCTCCGTCGCAAAGCGCACTTCCGTTTGAAAGCGTTGAAAGCATACTGATTTTTGCAGGGGCACGCTTTTTAAGGTCAATTCCAAATTCGGCATATATTTCGCCACAGAAGGCAAAAATCAAGGCTTCACCAAGTCTTATGCTCTGTATAACACAGGGCACGTCCTCAGGCTGTCTTGCTATGTACAACACCTGACTTGCTCTTGCTCTCTTGTATTCCTTGGTCTCGGGGTGATTGATACTATACTTCAACCCCTCAAGAGACATGGTCTCGTAAAGCTCCTTTGCCTCGGCAACCTCTTCGTCAGAGAGATCAATTCTCTTGACGGTAATGGTTTCCTTTATGCTTTGAAGTGTATCTACCTCGAGAGGCATTGCCGTCTTGAAATGTCTCTTTGCAGCTTCTCCGAGAAGCTCGCCCATTACGATATGCCTTGAAGGATTGTACTCGGCAACCTCTCTGTTGATATCAACGTGATTGAGATTACCACTTGCGCCAACGAGAAATACAGTTACGAAATCCCTGCCGAATTCACGGCGCATATTCTCGGTAAGTGCTCCTGCGTAGTCGGCACTCAGAATACTGCCCATTCCCGTAACGCAACAGTTATGACAGGCAAAATTCATAATTGAGCCGACGGGCTTGCCACTTTCATCAAAGAAGAAGAGTGTGAGAAAATCCTCGTCGGCAGGTCCGAAGGGCTTAACAACGTCGGGGTTTTTCCAGCCGGGATTGGTACGTATTGAGCCGTCCTTCATTATATAGTTACGGTTAAAGGTAAGTCCCTTTTCAATTGACTTGTTATACTTTACTGTAACGGGCTGCATTCTCTGATAGGCAAGTATTGCCGTATCTGCAATAAGCCTCTCCTCAACGTCAAAGTAGCTCGGGTCGGCAGTATCGAACTCGCCTCTGTTTCTGTGCATTGCAGGACCCGTGTGCGAATGAGATGCGCCAATCATAATATTCTCGGCAGGAACGCCGGTGTACTCGGTAATTCTCTTGATTACGTTGTCGCAGGTCATAGTCGTTGCCGAAATGGCATCAAGTGAAATGATGATAACCGTATTATCGTCATAGCTCATACAAATAGACTTTGCATACAGACGGTCTCCTACCATCTTCGAATACCTGTGCGCAAACGAGCCGGGCATATCCGAGCCGAGTGGTGGAGTTATTTCTTTTTCATAAAATCCAGCCTTTAACATTATCTATTCTCCTTTTTTCATAAGTTCTTCGCCTTGTCTGACCAGCACGTCGGCAATACGCCAGCCTGTATCCTTGGTAAAGATTGCAGAGCTTGGCTGAGCCTCATATATTGTTGTGCCATAAGCCTCAGGCACAGGTATATAATTTGAAGTCGGGTTATTGGTCACGGTTGAAATAAAGGTGTATTTTGCAGCTGAACGCTTCTTTATATCAAGACCGTAGGTAGTGTAATATTCACCCGGAACGGTGTGGATAACACATTCTCCGATTCTTACAGACTGCACGTAGCAGGGCAAGGGATTTGGAAGCTCGTCAATATTCATAACAAGCTTAGCCCTTACTCTCTTGTATTCCTCGGAGTCGGGTTTTGTAATGCTAAAGCTCATTCCTTCAAGCGACACGTTCTCGTAAAGATATTTCGCCTCTTCAACAACGCCTTTATCAAAGCCTCGCCTTTCAAGTGGGATACATTCTTTGACTGCGTCTATCTTATCTACATTTACGTCAACAGCACTGCCAAGCTGTTTGATTGCAGCCTTTGCAAGCTGTTCTCCGATATCTATGTACCTTTGACGCTCGTATTTTTTGACCTCACGGAAATTGTTTATATGGTTAAGGTCACCTGCTGCACCAAGCATAAAGACGGTAACGAAGTCATGACCGTACTCGTCCTTGAGTCTGTCTCCAAGATATCCGGCATAATCAGCACTATACCAATAACCTGCAAATTCTATACAACAGTTGTGACAGGCAAAATTTGAAATCGCTCCGATTGGCTTATCGTTCTCGTCAAAGAAAAACAGATTTGAAAATTCCTCGTCGACGGGACCAAACGGCTTCACTATATCGGGATTCTGCCAACCGGGATTGGTACGTATTGAGCCGTCCTTCATTATATAGTTACGGTTGAAGGTAAGTCCCTTTTCGATACTGTGATTATATTTAATCTTCGCAGGCTTCATTCTCTGAAAAGCAATAATTCCTGCGTCGGCAATAATTCTGGCAAGAACAGAGTGATAAGCTGTGTCCTCTACTACCCCTTCAACTCCCTTTCTCGGAACGGCAATTCCGGAATGACAGTGGGTAGCGCAAATAATTATATTATCTCCGGGTACCTGAGTATACTCTGTGATACGGGCAATAACTGCATCACACAAAGGAGTAATGGCATAAAGAGCATCAAGTGATATTATGATTACTGTCTTTCCGTCAAGGTCAATCGAGACAGCTCTTGCATAAAGCTCCTCAACTACTCCTTCAGAATAATGAGGAACGAGAGCACCGGGAATTACAGAGCCTAAGGGTGAGGTAATTTGTCTTTCATAAAACGCTGCTTTCAACATTGCTTTTAATTCCTTTTCTATATGTATTTTCAACTCTATTGTACCAATAAATATATTATTTGGCAAGTAAAAACAATAAAGAAAATAGTAAATTCGATAAAATTGACCGATTTTTTTTGTAAACGTATTGAAATTTATTCGATTTATGCTATGATAAATAAAAAGCGCAAAAAGTTTGGAGAAAATAAAATGAATTTACCTGAACTTGAAAAGATTATGCAAGACTTTTATCTGATTTCGGGAATGGATATTGCCGTAGTAGATGCCAAAAACAGAATTATTGCAAGAAGGCATCCCAGCGATAAGTTTTGTTCTCAAATTCACAAGTGCCAACGCTGTCTCAAGGTATGCGAAGCATCAGACGACGAGCATATTGAGCTTGCAAGAAAAACGAGAAAGCTTGTCAAGTACACCTGCCCTTATGGTATTTTTGAGGCAATTACCCCCATTTTTGAAAACGATAGCGTTATTGCCTTTTTATTTCTTGGTATGGCAATCGAAAATGATGAAAGCCATATTGATTCAGCGCGTCAAAATCTTTTCAATTCGCAAAAAGAGCCCGACTCAGAGGCACTCAACAAAATTATTGATGAAATCCCAAAGCATTCTATAGAAAAGCTCAATGCCTTTGCCGATATGCTCCCGATTATTGCCGAGCATATAGAGAATAACAATCTCGTTTCGGTATCGGTTGATTCTATCGGGCTTCTTGCAAAAAGATATATCAAGAATAACCTCTCCGAAAAAATCACACTGACCGACATTGCGTGGCATCTGCATTGCAGTACGGTTACCCTGACCGAGCACTTCAAAAAGGAATTCAACGTCACGATTGCCGAATACATTATGCAAAAGAGAATGCAGATGGCGACAAGACTGCTCAAGGGCAGTGAAATTGACATCAGAGAGGTCGCTGAAAGCTGTGGCTTTGCAAATACGGGCTACTTTTCAAAGGCATTCAAAAAGCATTTTGGTATGTCACCTAAGGAATGGAGAAACATAAATAAATAGTGGGTACAAAAAGTACCCACTACTTATATTTTTTAAGAAATTACGTTTCTCTCAAACGGGTTGACGAAGCAGTCGTATCTGACAGCCTTACCAGATATGGAATATTCTGCCTTTATTCCCGCAAGATACGGACTCTTGGGGGCGCGCTTTATAATAAGCTTCTTGGGTTTAAGACTTATTGCAGAGCGAAGAAGCTCAAGCTCCTCGTCACAGGGAGCTTCCATTCTCTGAATTATCTGAAGCTTCTTTTTAACAAGTGAATTCTTTTGACGCTGTGGGAACATCGGGTCTAACAAAATAACGTCGGGCTCAATTTCCAAATTGCGCATTGCCTGAATGCTGTCCTCGTTATAAAGCTTCATTCTTGAAACAACCGTCTTTAGCTCATCTACCCTCTCTGCTCGCTCCAATGCATCGCAGAGGAGCTCATAAATTACGGGGTTGCGCTCAAAAAGTATTACCTCAAAGCCTGCAGCAGCCAGAAGGAGTGAATCCTCACCCAGCCCTGCAGTAGCATCTACTGCTATACGTGAGGTGTTGTCCTTTTGCTTTGCAGCACGAAGAAGCAGCTCGCCACGCAATCTTGCAGGCATAAGACGTGGTAGCATTTTTGTAAAATCGCCCTTCAAAACCTGTCCGTCCGACAACATAGAAAGACCGTCGGCATCGAGCCTCAATATTATAGCGCTGTCACTATCTGCCGAAGTTGAAAACTTTTCGGTCAATCTTTTTGCCTTTTCGGTATCGGCAAATTCGGGTGCAATTTCCAATATAACGTCTTGTTTCATTTTCAGCAAGCGTCTCCCCTTCTCATTTGATAATTATATATTAGCCTTTGAACAGACTTTTGTCAAGTCCTAACGAACAGGGCTGTAAAAAAACTAAATTAGTTTTTTTACAGCCCCTTTTCTTTTGCTAAAAAAGCTTCTCTTTTTTATTTGATAAAATTGTAATCAGGCTTTACAACCACGCCACCAGCCTTGGCTGATTCGATAATAGCCATACAGGTAGCAGCCGACTTAGCTCCCTCTTCTGCAGTCATCATAAGAGGAGTGCCATTAAGAATACAATCTGCGAATACTTCAATTTCGCCCGATACGTTGTGATTATTGATGTCGATAGCAATCTTCTGCGATGGGAATATTGTATCGCCCTCTTCGGTAGTTGTGAAGAGCTCAAGCTCGGGGTCGGTGTTAGAGCAAATAATTGTACCCTTTGTTCCGTAGAGAACCGTTCTCATTGTATAGTTACGCTTACAGCCCGTCGAAACGAAAATCTTACCGATTACGTTGTTGGGGAACTTGAGAACCGAGATTGTTGCATCATCATGAGGAAGCATAGGAAGCAGCTTATGTACGCCGTAAGCAAATACTTCTGTTGGGTCTCCTGCAAGCCAACGAAGAAGGTCAACTGCGTGACAGCCACCACCGATAACACCGTGACGGTTGGGGTCACGACGCCATTCCTGTGTACCCGACACAATTCTCATATAATCGTGAGCGTACTCCGACTCAACGTAGTAAAGCTCACCGATTGTGCCCGACTCAATTAACTCCTTAGCCTTCACGAAGGCAGGAGCGAAACGGCAAACCTGTCCTACCATAAATAGCTTATTGGACTCCTTGGCAGTCTTTACAATTGAGTCAATGTCCTCACGTGTAATAGCAAGTGGCTTTTCGCAAATAACGTGCTTACCTGCCTTGAGGAATGCTTCCGATACCTGTCTGTGAAGCTGGTCGGGAAGCGCAACGGAAACTGCTGTAATTCTTGGGTCATTCAAAAAGTCATTGTAATCTGTAAATCTTCTGTCCTCGGGAATGTTATTTTCATCACCGATAGTCTTGAGAACCTCGGGGTCCTTATCACAGATTGCTCCGATTTCAAAACCGTTCTTAATTGCACCAATAAGGTGATTTCTTCCAAAGTGCAAGCCTATTACGGCAAATACCAAGTCTTCTTTTTTCATTTTTGTATCCCCCAAAATTAATCCTCAAAATTGTAGTTAGGTGTAACGGGAACACCACCGGCCTTAGCTGAATCAACAATTGCCATACAAGCTGCAACCGTCTTTGCTCCTTCTTCTGCAGTCATTGTGAGAGGTGTACCGTTAAGAATACAATCAGCAAATACCTCAACCTCACGAGCTGCATTGTGGCTGCTAATCTCAACGGGTACCTTCTGTGACGGGAATATTGTATCTCCCTCTTCGGTTGTTGTAAAGAGCTCGATTTCGGGGTCTTTGTTATTACAGATAATAGTACCCTTTGTTCCGTAGAGAACAGTTCTCATGGTATAGTCGCGCTTACAGCCCGTTGAAACGAACACCTTACCGATAACGTCGTTGGGGAACTTGAGAACTGCAACAGTTGCGTCATCGTGCTCTATCATAGGAAGAAGCTTATGTACACCGTAAGCAAATGCTTCGGTAGGGTCTCCTGCAATCCAGCGCAGAAGGTCAACTGCGTGACAGCCACCACCGATAACACCGTGACGGTTGGGGTCACGACGCCATTCCTGTGTACCAGACATGATTCTCATATAGTCGTGAGCATACTCAGACTCAACGTAGTAAAGCTCACCGATTGTTCCTGCATCTATTATTTCCTTAGCCTTTGCAAAACCGGGTGCAAAACGGCTTATCTGTCCTACCATGCAAATCTTGTCGCTCTTCTTTGCAGCAGCAACGATAGCGTTAACGTCCTCACGTGTAATAGCAAGAGGCTTTTCGCAAAGCACGTGCTTGCCTGCAGCAAGAAATTCCTCGGTCATGCATCTGTGAAGCTGGTCGGGGGTTGCAACTACAACTGCCGTAAGCTCGGGATTGGCTACAAGGTCTTTATAATCTGTAAATCTTTTTTCCTCGGGAACGTTGTGAGCGTCACCGACCTTTTTCAAGGTCTCGGGGTTAATGTCACATATAGCGCCAATCTCAAAACCCTTTTCGATTGCGCCTCTGAGCTGTGCCTCGCCCATACGTAAACCTACAACACCAAGTACAAATTTTTTGTCCATTTTTAATATCCTCCTAAAGTTTATGTCCAATTCAATTATATCAATTGCAAAAACATTTTACAAGTAAAAAACAATAAGAATAATAGCAAAATCAATAAAATTTGAAGCTTTTCGAAATAATTTTATGGATTTTTCCATTTTTGTGTTTGAAAGGCATTTCACATAATTATTTATACATTTTTTTATAATGTGTTGACAATCCGTACAATGTATGGTAAAATCCAACAAACAAGACTTCTGAATTTATCCGGAGGGTTATTATATGCTTAACGAGAAAACGTTTAACTGTGACCTGTGTGTTGTCGGTGGAGGTATGGCAGGAATTTGCACTGCAATCTCGGCAGCAAGACACGGCGTAAAGGTCGTTCTTATGCACGAAAGGGGCGTACTTGGTGGCAACGCTTCTTCCGAAATGAGAATGTGGGTGTGTGGTGCTCACGGCACTAACAACAGAGAGACAGGTATAATTGAGGAAATTATGCTCGAAAACCTCTACAGAAACCCCACCAAGAACTTTTATATTTGGGACAGTATTTTGCTTGACTTTATCAAGCGTGAAGAAAATATTACTCTCTTGATGAACACAACTTGTATGGACGCAGACTCAACAAAGGGCGAATACAAGGACGGCAGAGACACTCATATAAATTCTGTCAAGGGTTACCAGATGACAACGCAGACTTTTTGCACGGTCAAGGCAGACTACTTTGCCGACTGCTCTGGCGACAGCATTATCGCACCCTTGGTAAGTGCTGAATTTATGTACGGCAGAGAGTCAGCCGACGAATACGGTGAGGACATTCCCCACAAGGAGCACGACCGTCGTATTATGGGTATGAGCTGTCTTATTCAGTGCAGAGAAACTACACATAAAGTTCCCTTTATCCCCTCGGAATTCGTCAATACTCCAACCGACGAGGACGTTGAAAACCGTCCGATGTACTTAGAATGCTCGTCGGAAAACTTCTGGTATCTCGAGCTCGGTGGAAACGACGATACGATTGCCGATGCCGAAAAGACCAAGGACAAGCTTATTCCTCTTGCACTTGGCACCTGGAACTATATCAAGAACAGTGGAAAATACGATACTGATAATTGGGAGCTCGAATTTCTGGGCACTCTTCCTGCAAAAAGAGAATCAAGGAGAATGCTGGGTGAGATTGTAGTATCTCAGAAGGATATTTCAAATAACGTTATTTACCCCGACACCGTCGCTTACGGTGGCTGGCCGCTCGACGACCATTTTCCTGACGGCTATTATCACAGAGGCGAGCCAAACACCAACTTTTCTACCCCTGCGCCCTACACTCTTCCATATCGTGCGCTCTACTCTAAAAACGTTGATAACCTCTTATTTGCAGGCAGAAACATCAGCGTAACACATACTGCAATGAGCAGTACCAGAGTTATGGCGACCTGTGGAATTTTAGGTCAGGCTGTCGGTGGTGCCGTAGCAATTGCAAAGAAATACAACACAACTCCTCACGGAGTATATCTAAATCACATAACAGAGCTTCAAAAAGCTCTTATGAACGATGACTGCTTCCTTCCTCATTTCAAGAGAGAGGTGTCGAGCGAGTGTAAAAAAGCCCTTCTCATCAACGGAAGCTCTGAATTAAACAACGGTGAGGACCGTCCAAACAGGATATACAATACCGAGACCAAGGGAGTTGAGCTTGCCAACGGGGAATGGCTTGAATATCAGCTTGATGCGCCAACACTTGTCAACTCGATACACCTTGTGTTCGATAGCGACCTCAACCGTGAAACCCTGCCCGGTGACGCCTGCGAAAGAGGACACGTGACGAGAGCAAACGTAATGCTCACAAGTCCTCAGATGCATCTGCCAAAAACGCTTTGCAAGTCGTTTGAGCTGACTGCCGTCAGCGAAGGCAAGGAAATCACGCTTATTTCCAAGGACAATAATATCAAGCGTTGCTACCACCTGCCCGTAGGACTTAAGCTCGAGAAAATCAAGCTCAAGGTCACAGACAATTGGGGTGAAACGGCAAACACGAAAATTGTTTCCTTTGACTTTAACTAAAGAATTTCCGACAATTCAAAAAGGCTTGCAATCTCGTAGGTGGGCTTGACGTCCTTGTCGTTTGGCTTTTTCTTCGGGTTGTACCAGCAGGTATCTATTCGGGCAAGCTCTCCCCCTTTTATATCGCTGGTCAGTGAATCTCCTATGATAATCGCCCGAGCTATGTCTTCTATGTGAGCTTCGGCAAAAACACGATTAAAATATTCACAGCTCGGTTTTTCAAAGCCGACGTCCTCGGATATGAAAATATAATCGAACAGCTTATCAAGTCCGGACAAAGAAAGCTTCTTTGTCTGGGCTTTTTTCGTTCCGTTGGTTACTGCTACAAGGGTGTACCTGCCCTTTTGGCGCTCAAGCATTTCCTTTGCGCCCTCGGTGAAAACGATACACTCGCCAAGCTCTGACTGATAATCGGAATTAAAGCTTTCAGCAATGCTCTTATCAATTCCGTAAAGTCCGAAGAACTCGTGAAATCTGCCAATCAGCACCTCGGGTTTAGTCAACTCTCCCCTCTCAAGTGCTTGCCAATACTTAACGTTGATTTTGGAATATACGGCAAGCATCTCGTCGGTGCACTCACCTATATTATATTTATTAAAGAGACTCTTTATAGCGTATTTTTCTGCTTCGAGAAAATCTAAAAGAGTGCCGTCTATGTCCCAGAGAACATATTTATATTTATTCATTTTCCCCTCCGTCAGAGATTTTTATCAAGCTGTCTGCCTCGACAGTATAAACAGGATGCTTACGATACGTCCTGAAGTGGTCGGACAAAAAGGAGTGCTTGAAATAGGACTCCACACTTCTGCCAAGACCTGATGTGACAAAGCTGATATTTTCGTCAAGAGTATCAGCACCAAAGGCAATTTCGATGAACTCGTAAAAGCGCCGACTAAGCTCTTTTACGGGAATGCTGTCACTCGGCAAAACGCCCTCAAGGGTATATCTGCCAAGCATACAGCCAACAGCATAGGAAATAAGGCTCTTCACGTCTCTTTTCACATCGGCTGTGGCTATGCTCACACTATCGACCTTGGGTGAAAGGATATTTTCAAAGCCGTAAATATTGATGAATATTTTGTCGAGCTCCTCTTCAATTACGGTCAGCTCATTGTAGCGAGAGCGACAAAGGTTCTTCCAGCTGTCAAAGGACTCGGAAAGTGAGCAATTGGGATTTTCGGGGATAAGTGGGTGTCTTTTGAAATCCCACGACAGCTCAAAGCTATCCCAATCCTCCCTCGAAAGCTCGACGGCACGATTGACAAGAGGCTCGATTGTGCTCCTCTTCTGAGAAAGCAATGGAGCTACGGGGAGTCTTGCCACGTCGCCCGACTGATAATTGATGGTGGGTGAAATGCTGGTCAGAAGCAGCTCCCCTACAACCGAATTGCAAAACGCAAGGTAGACAGGCAAGTCGTCATCGGGATAAAAACACATTCCGGCTATATCCGAAATAGCACAACTCTTTAGTCTGAACGAGGGTCTGCCCGAGGTTATGAGAGACCAGGAAACGGCAGGCTTGAATTTCAGGGTGTCGGGGTAATCCTGCACGTGTCTCGCATCAGCTTTTGCGTGGGCGAAGATTTCCTCGCCACCGTTTTGCCAATTGACAACGTAGTAGTTGTTTCCATACCATTTTCGGTACTCGCCACCCTTATTATACGGAAAGTACCTTGCGCCCGAGAGACGAGCATCTTTGGCTGACCTTGCCGTAAAATTAATTTCGCCCCTGTCTACCTCCCACCAATATCTGAGAAAGCGCTTATTGTCGCCCGTTTTCATTCCATTTCTGGCAATGCCCTTGTCACCCAGAGTTTCGGGGAAGGCGAAAGCCCTTTTCATTTCGCTTGTGAGCCAATAGACGATTGGTGCACTCGGCAGCATTAAAAAATCGTCCTGAGAAATTTTGAAAAGATATTCGCAATCGGGGGTCTTAACAGCATTACGAGTCATTTCTTCCTGCAACGCCATATCACCCTTGAAGTCCTCGAGCCTGATATACCAGCCCTTAAAATTGGTCTTTTCATTCTTAACGACAAAGGCTGTAACGTCAACTGTTGCATCACTGAAGAACGAGCCCTTTGCCATCTGCACGAGGGTGGTGATGGTTGTGTTTTTTATAAAATAAAGTCTGAGCTTTTCATACGCCTTTATAAACAGCCACACGTTCGGTGTCATATAGCCAAGGTAACCGTCGGGTACGCAAAAATCGAGATTTCTGCGCATAAACACGCTGAAAAGGTCGCCCGAAAAATCCTTGTAATTCTCAGAAACGAACTTTTTCAATTCGGGTGAATACTTATTGAGATACGGTGGATTGGTTGCTACAATCTTGTATTTCCCACCAAGTATTCGCGCGACGCGTGAAATCCCGTCGGGAGCACCGTCATGTTCTCCGTCGCTCTTGATTAAAGAACCGTATTCCTTTGCGTTACGAAAAGCCGTAAAATCCTCGCTTTCTATGATTTCACAGACGTTCGGCTCAAATGAATGCAACAAAAAATCGGGGTCATAGGACAGCGCCTTCATAATCACCGTAAATGAGGCAAGCTCAGACGCCTTTTTGTCGATATCGACACCGAAGAGATTATACTTCACAATGCGCCTCGCTGCCTCGCTGGCAGAGTAACCACCTTCAAGGTATATTGCGTGTAACAGGTCAAAGGCGTAGGAAAGAAAATGACCTGCACCGACGCAAGGGTCAAAAAAGGTCAGCTCCTCGGGAGAAAGTGCCTCTTTTATGTGAATGTCGCTTGGGATATAAAACTCGCAAAGCTCGGCAAGACGGCTGTCGGGATTTCTCTCGAGCCAATATCTGCCAAGTGAATTGTCAAGAATATATTTTACCACCCATTCGGGTGTGAAAAGCTGAGTAGCAACGGGCACCTGCTCCTTGGAGTAGGAGCGAACGTGCAACGTATTGATAACCTCTCGATGCTTTTTTGAAAAATAGAATTGATATAACCAGCCAACGATTTCAACGTTATGCCAGAGGTCATCGGAAATTTTTGAAAAAGGATTGCTCTCGGCAAAGCGCTTTGGAAAAAGAGAGCGTTCCCTTTCGCCAAGCGGCTCAAACACCGTCGGCAGCAGCTCGCTAAGACGACGACAAAGAGAGAGAGACAAACCTCTCTCTTTGATATATCCGTTTGCCTGCATAAATGCAATTGCGACAAAACGAATAAAATATGAGTAAGCAATATCCTCTTTTTCGCCCTCCCGAACGCCGTCAAGCTCGTCAAGAAGAGACTCGTGAATTTCGAGTGCAATGCGTTTTAATATCTTTTTATCCATACCGTTTCTAAAAAAAGAGGCTGTGTCTTACAGCCCCTTTGATTGAGTTTTTATCACGTCGATTATTCTTACGATAGCCGGTGAAAGAACGAGGTTAACAACAAGCTCTCCTATAAAATTAATTCCTGCAAGTCCAATGAATACAAGCTCAAAGGCATTGCCGAATTTACCGAATGCATCGGGGAACATTGTCGGAAGTCCCTCCATTGTTTCAAAGAAGAAGAGAAGCATACCGATTACGAAAATTCCCGTATTGATAATCGGAGCAGAGGCTGATGCCACAACCGTTTGCACGAGCTTATTTTTACCTCTCAATGCCTTGTAAATAAGTCCTGAGCCCATACCTGCCATAGCAGCCTTAAGAACGCAGATAATAACGAACCATACAGGATTTGCAAGCCAGAGCATATGTGAAAATGCATCTACTCCCGTAATGCCCATAATCATAGTAATAACACCAAAGACAGCACCCAAAAATGCGCCTGCCTTATAGTCGAGCATACACGCTCCGATAACAATCGGCACGAGCACGAAGGACATTGGCAGAGGGCCGATTTTAATCACCGAGCCAAAGAGCTGAAGCACTACGACAAGCGCCGTAAGAATTGCTAACTGTACCATATAAAGTATCTTGCTGTTTCTTGCCTTAACCATAAAAAGTCTCCTTAAAATGTTATCATAATTGTATCACTTAAACACGGGTTTTTAAGCATTTTTATAATTGTATCACATAAAAACTGATTTTTCAAGTATTTTTATAAATTAATTTTTGTGCACGTGTGCCTTCAATCCTCGAATATAACCCTTGCGCCAAGCTCTCCCACAAGAGCTGTTGAGTGAAAAATTATCGGGGTATATTCCGGTGACGAATACTCTCTTACAAAGGCGAGGCTGCGCTCAGGCGATGCGCTTGAGCCCGTAAGGATTTTCAGTCTGAGGTTTTCCTCGAGATAGCACTCGTCTCCACACAAAACCCAGATGGTTGAATCGGTATGAACGAGCACCACCGACGACCCCCTTGTATGTCCACCTATTTTACGCATTTCAATTCGCTCGGTGATCAGGAGGCTCTCATCAAAGGTGACAAGCTTCAAGGGCTCTTTTATAAACCGAGCCGATTCGTCAAGCTCAAGCTTGTTTATGTAGACTGTTGCGTTTTTGTAATAATTCACAGCACCGATATGGTCGTTATGAGCGTGAGTTATCAGTACAGAGTCGATTTCGTCGGGCGAATAACCCGAACGCCTGAGCACCTCAACGGGTTTTTCGTGCCTGATGAGGTTAAAGCCCTTCATTGTGTCACAGCCAACGTCAACGAGGATTTTTCTCTCCCCCTCCTCGAGCATAAAAAACAAAAGGTCTATACGAAGCTTTTCGTTTTTGTCCCCATCACGAAAAGCCATAGCTTTGTCTATTTCGGTTTCCCCGTACTTAAAAGCAGTAAGCCTCATCAATAACAGCTCTCCAGAATTTCAATAATCGCATCGTAGTCAAGCTCACGCTGACTTTTTACGCTTCGTGTTTTTCCAAAGGTAGTGAGGTCTGCAATACGTGGAAGAGCATCTTTATCAATTCCGAATTCTCTGAGTCTGAGAGGCATACCGATGAGAGAGAAAAACTTCTCCATTTCTTCAATACCGAGCAGCGCAGCCTTAACGTCATCCTCTTCAACAACGTCCCAGACACGTCTTGCAAGCTGAGCAAAGCGTGAGGGGTTAGTTTTGTACACGTATCTTGACCATGCAGGAAAGAGCACTGCAAGTCCTGCTCCGTGGGCAACGTCGTCAAATGCTCCACTTACTCCATGCTCAATCTGATGAACAGCAAGCATATTTTCTCTGCCACAGCCCGTCAAATCGTTATGAGAAAGACTTGACGCCCACATCATATTGGCTCTTGCGTCATAATCCTCGGGGTTGTCAACGAGCACCCTGCCAGCATTGACGACAGCCTTGAGAATTGACTCTGCAATTCTGTCGGTCAGGTCGGTTGGCTCGCAAACGGTAAAGTAACGCTCGAGGGTATGCGCCATTATATCAACGATACCACAGCCCGTCTGATAAGGGCTGACAGAATAGGTGAGCTCGGGATTGCAGATAGCGAACTTCATTCTGTTAAGCTCGGTATTAAGACCCCTCTTCATATTGTTGTCAATATCAGTAAGGACAGCCGAGGCACTCATTTCGCTGCCTGCAGCAGCAAGGGTGAGAATACAGCCGACGGGCAAAGCCTTGGTGGGTGTAGCCTTACGGGTAATATAATCCCAGACGTCGTTATCACCCATTGCGCCGATTGCAGTCATCTTTGAGGAATCAATTACACTTCCACCACCCACTGCAAGAACAAGCTCGACACCGTTTTCACGCGCTACCTTTACAGCCTCACGAACAAATGACAGCTTGGGGTTAGGCTCAACGCCACCCATCTCGACAACGCTGATTCCTGCATCGTCAAGACTCTTCATAACTCTGTCGTAAAGTCCACTTTTCTTTATACTCGATTTACCGTATTGGAGCATTATTTTCTTGTAGCCAAGCTCCTTGATTATTTTTCCGACTTCATTTTCTTTACCCCTGCCAAAATAGACCTTGGTGGGAGCGTAATAAGTAAAATCCAACATACATTATACCTTCTTTACGGATATTACGGCAACGCCGTTGGGCTCAAGCTTTTCGGGGTCACCCTTATATATTTTTTCAAGCTTATAGCTGTCAATGAGTGTAAAGCCCGTTTTTTGAGGCTTGTCGGAATAATTGACAAGCACTGCGTAATAGCCGTTATCACGCTTGTGAAGAGTCAAGCCAACGTACTTATTGGTCTTTGTGGCAATACGGCTGTTAATATGCTCGGAGAACACTTCCTCGTACACCTTGTAATACGAGCCTTTATCAAAATCGTCAAGCGAAAGTATCATCTCTTCAAGTGGGAAGTTAAGATAATATACAGTACCCACACCATACTTGTACTTTGTGAAAACGGGTACACCTTCTTCATTTATGGCGATTGCACTCTCGCTTTCGATTTCAAAGTCCTTGTTGGTCTTATATGATATTCTCTCCCCTCTCAGCTCGAAGGTTGACGAAATCTTATGACCTGATGAATTTTTTATATGTACTCCCGTAAGCTTTTCAAGCTCTGCAGTATATGCAAGGCTGTTTGACATATAAAGAGTTGCGCCACGGCTGACTCTTTTCATGATATCGTCAAGCTTCTCCTTGGAAAGATTATTAACCATTGAAGGAAGAAGATAGATATTACTATCGGGAATCTCTGCGTCGAATGAGGCAAAGGAAATATTAACTCCCGTCTCTTTTGCAAGAAGGTAGGAAGCGTATGCTATCCCCCAATGGTCCTGACCCTGCGTAAGAATACAGGTGGCGTCGCTTTCGGGAGGATTGAGCTTATCTCCAAATTGAGCTAAAAACTCTGAAAAAGCCTTATACTCTTCAAGTGTGGGCTTTGGCTTTTTGTCTTTGTCAAAAAGCCCCAACTCCCTTTCCATCATAATCCACGTGTAAGGTGGAGTTTCAAGCTCGACCTGTTCGTTTGCGCACCACCACATAACGCCCATCATACCGTTCGCCCAATTTGAATATAAATTGGTTTTAAGAAACGAAGCTGCCGTCTCGTCATCACAGGTGCAAGGACCGAGCGTTCCGAGCTCTTCTACAAGGCAGGGCTTTTTGCCAACGTCTCGTACAAATGCACTCTCGGCAGTTGCGTGAAGCAGAGTTCTGTAGGAAAGCATATTATCCTTTGCACAATGCTCAACGAAAAGAGGATACGGATGAGTTGTAAGTACGTCGGTATATTCTGCCTGATCTGCAATCGTCCAATCATTTTCAATTCTGTTTCCGTGCATACCCGAAATAACGGGCTTGCCGATCTTATCTGTAGCTCTTATGGTATTTGAAACGAGGGCTGTCCAAACTGCAGCCTCCTGCCTTGAAGTAACCTCGGACAGACAGTTACACTCATTGCCCAAATCCCACGCATAGATAGCTTTTTGAGTATAAAAGCGTGAAACGAAGCCCTTGATAAACTTGATCTCAAGCTCAAGTGCCACAGGTGAAGTAATCAGATTTACTCCCTCGAGAACTGGTGGCGTGAACATTCTGCCACTCATCCAGCCCGTAATAAGACCAACTATAAGCTTGAGGTTATATTTTTCAGCAAGAGAACACATAGTCTCAAATCTGTCAAGCATTACCTTGTCAAGATAATATGGGTTGTCGAAAAGCGAACCATTGGTATGACGGTACTCCCTGAACTTGTTTTTTATTCCGTAATAAGCACAAACGGGCTGAAAGTCACGCCAATTCGGAAAAACTCTGAGGTATTCCATTCCGTATTCGGAAAGTCTTTTGAAATCGTCCTCAACTACCTTTTCGTCCCAGTCAGCCCACATCTCAATGCCTGCGTGAGACGCCCAATAGTTACAACCTAACATAAAATCCATAGCTTTATTCTCCGAGTAACTAAATAATAAACTGTACGGGTAATCCATTTTCAAATTCGGGAATGCTCTCGCCTAAAACGAGAGGTCTTATCCACTCTATGCATTCCGAGGTAACGTTATTTCCTCGCTCATTTATAAATTCACGAGGAACTGTTCTTACGAAATTCGCAACCGAATCAAGCTCTGCCTTTTCGCAGATGCAGGAATAAGGCTTGGTTGACGTTCTTGTATAGATTGCCATACAGCCGGTTTCTCCCTCAAGGGCAAGTCTCGCACCAAACGAGCCGATTTTGACAGACTCGTCTATATCGGTCTTTGAGGCAATATGCGCAGCACAGCGCTGAAGTATACTCAATTCCACGGTTCTTGCCTTACAGCCGAGTTTTTCCTTGAGTATTGACTCGAGTACCCTTCCCGTACCCGACAGCTGCTTGTGACCGAAGGCGTCGGTCTTTGCCTCGTCGCCCTCGCTGATATATCTGCCGTTAGCATCCCTGATGCCCTCTGATACTGCTACCACGATATTCGGCTTGGTTTCAAGAGCCTTTTGTACGTCCTCGAGAAATTCGTCTACCGAGAAGGCAACCTCGGGAAGATATACGAAATCAGGCTTTGAAAGTGCTGCTGAGGCTGTCAGCCAGCCTGCATCTCTTCCCATAATTTCAACGATTGTAACAGCCTTGAGCTTGTATACTGACGTATCGCAGAGTATTTCTGCAACAGAGGTTGCAACGTATTTCGCAGCCGAGCCGTAGCCGGGTGTATGGTCTGTACAGGCAAGGTCGTTATCAATTGTTTTGGGGATTCCCACAAATTTTATATCAGAGCCGAGCTCTTTTGAAATCACCGACAGCTTTCTGATCGTGTCCATCGAATCGTTGCCACCGATATAGAAAAAATAACCTATATTGTTCTTATCAAGTATTTCAAAAATCTTCTTGTAAAGCGCCTTGTCCTCGGGCTTTTCCGAGGTCTCTGCAGGAAGCTTGAAACGACACGAGCCGAGCACTGCAGCAGGCGTCTTTTCAAGTCTTACGAAATCATTTTCGGCAAAAAGAAGCTTTGAAAGATTGCAGAAGTCTTCCTTCAGAAAGCCTTCTATTCCGTTCATCATTCCATAAACCGTATCAATTTCACTTGCCTTTACAAGCTCTCTTACTACTCCCGAAAGAGTTGCATTTATTGCTGCTGTAGGTCCTCCCGACTGTCCGATAATTGCGTTCTTCATAACCATTGCCTTTCTTATTTCGATGTTTTTTCCAATATTTCTTTAAGCTCATCAGGTGTGAAAACGTATTTACTCTTACAAAATCTGCACACGGTCTCCACCTCTTTACCCTCGTCGAGCATTGAACTGATTTCATCTCTGCCAAGACTGATTAAGCCCTTTTCATACTTTTCCTTTGAGCAGGTACATTTGAATTCTACGTCTATTGTGTCAAATTCTTCATATTCTATTCCGTTAAAAACAAGCTCGGCAAATTTATCTGCACCATGACCTGCGTCCATTAGCTCGGTAACCGAATTAATCAGCAGCATATTCGCTTCAAGCTTGTCCACTATTCCCTCGTCAGCACCCGGTAAAAGCTGAAGAATAAAGCCTCCTGCCACCCTGCAGGTATAATCTCTGTCAACAAGTACGCCGAGTGCGCACGCCGACGGCGTCTGCTCGCTGCTTGCGTAGTATGCCGTTACGTCCTCGGCAATTTCGCCACTCACAAGCTCGGACATTCCAACGTAGGGCTCACCTGTGCCAAGATCTCTGACTATACAAAGATAGCCCTTTCCCACTGCCCCTCCGACGTCGAGCTTGCCGTTTGGCTTTAAGGGCAAATCAACGCTCGGGTTATCCATATAGCCTCTCACGTTTCCCGAATAGTCCGAAACGCAGGTAACCGTTCCTGCAGGTCCGTTACCCTTCAGCTGAAAGGTGAGCGAATCGGTCGGGTTTTTCATAAGACAGCCCATAAGAGAGCAAGCTGTCAACGCTCTGCCCAGCGTTGCTGTTGCAGTAGGGGTTGTGAGGTGATATCGGTGTGCCATATTGACAATCTCGGTGGTGTCGGCGAAAATCAATCTTGCCGAGCCGTCCGAGGTAATAAATCTCGTAATTCTTGAATTATTCATTTTCTTGCTATAAAATAGTACCTTTCTGTAGTATCGTCTATTTCTTTTCCGTCATAATCCGACGAAACGGACACGAAGGTCAGTCCTGCTTTTCTCAGGCAGGCTTTTATTTCGTCAAGGGTGAACATTTTTTCTGTCTGCTCCTCACTGTAGCGCTTGTAAACGCCCTTTTCCTCAGCGAACACGTTTATATAAAAATTACATTTTTTGCTCTTCTCGTCATAATAGTTTTCCCAAGCGCAGAAAACTCTGTCACTCTCAAGCACATAGCTGTTATCGGCATAAATACATCTGAATTTATATTCGCTGTTCATATCAAAGAGGAACACTCCACCCTCCCTGAGCTCATTTGCAACACAGGTGAAGGCTCTGACAAGGTCTGCCTTGGTGAGCAGATAGTTGAGGCTGTCAAAGGTGGATATAACGGCATCATAGCTATAACCCGTTGAAAACGAGGTCATATTCTGACAGGTGTAAAAGACCTTCAGCCTCTTTTTTTCTGCCTTGTGGCTTGCCAGAGTCAGCATCTCGGGAGAAGCATCAAGACCTACAACCCTTGCGCCGCGAGCTGCAAGTATATGCGACATATCGCCCGTACCACAGCCAAGGTCGAGCACATGCGCTCCCTCGGGGGTAAACTGCCTTGTCAGATAATCGGCGTAGCCATCATAGTCTACCTCGGAATTGAGCTCGTCATAAAAGGCAGGCAAAACCGTATATTCTCTGTTCATAGCCTCTCTCCTTTATAGGTCATAGGTGTGTAGACCGTTCCGTTTTTCTCTTGTCTTACGTCGCTTTCCTCAAAGCCAAGCTTCTTATAAATCGGTATTCCGTAGTCGCTTGCGTTGACCGTTACCGTCTCATTGGCGACGGTTCTTTCAAGAAAGTGATTAAAAAGTTTTCTTCCGATACCCCTGCCCATATAATCACGGTGAGTGAAGAAAAGGCATATATGATTAGTACCCCGACAGCCGATTACTCCACATAGGGTATCACCGTCAAAAGCACCGTAAAGAGTGACACTTCCGTCAAAGGTATTCATCTTAAAGGAGATAGCCGAGGTGGTGTCTCTGAAAAACTCAACCCCCTCGGTGGTATAGGTAGGCAAAATGTACTTGTAGAAGGTATGAAAAATCATTCGCGATGCTTCTTCAAAGTCGCCCTCCTCAAGCATTCTGATATTTATATCCATAAAACGCTCCAAAAAATCATACTAATTCATTTTATTTTATCACACTTTCCCAAAAATTGCTATAGTTTTCTGTATTTTAGCAAAAATAAATTCCAAGCGCAACCAATTACGCTTGGAATTTTTTGCAAATCTCACTTTACAGTCAATACGACCTTACCCACGTTTTCTCCACGGTAGAGAATTTCATGTGCTGCCTCGGCTTCGGTGATGGGCAAAACCTTATAAATCGTGGGCTTAACCTCGCCCGACGAAACCTTCGGGAATACGTTTTCTACAAGCTCTGTAAGAATCTGAGCTTTGACCTCGGGTGTTCTCGAACGAAGCGTACTGCCGATTATACGAACGTTTCTCACGTATATGTTCTTCAGGTCAATTTCTGTCTTTACGCCTGCAAGGGCAGCTATCATTATCCACCTTGCACCGTGTGTGAGATATCTCAGGCACTCGCCCATAATCTCGCCACCAAGACAGTCAATTGCAACGTCAACACTATGTCCGTTTTCAAGCTCACGCTTAAGCACCTCGGCAATATTTTCCTTTCGGGTATTAACTACTACGTCTGCGTTGAGATGCTTGATTGAAGCTGCAAGCTCGTCGGACAAGACCGTCGTGATTACCCTGATTCCAAACGCCTTTGCCATCGGAATTATTACGCTTGCAAGACCCGATGCTCCGGCATTCATAAGAAGGGTGTTGCCCTGCTTGATCTTGCCCTCGATAAAGAGATTGAGATATGCAGTTGCAAAGGCTTCGGGAATTGCAGCAGCCTCTACCATAGTGCAATTTTCGGGTACGGGCATAAGCATATCGTACTTAACGGCAACGTATTCTGCATAACCACCACCACCCAAAAGGGCGCACACCTTGTCACCGATTTTCCAGCTCGACTTCGCCTTTGCTTCCTCTCCTATTTCTACAATCACACCTGCAATCTCCAGACCCATCCATTCGGGACAGCCGGGAGGTGGTGGATAATCACCTTCTCTTTGCATAAGGTCGGCTCTGTTAAGTGCTGCTGCGTGGATTTCTACGAGCACCTCTTCGCTCTTAATTATCGGGTCGGGAACGTTATCCCATCTAAGACTTCTGTCATCATTTACAAGTATTGCCTTCATCAAAAATCACTCCCCATTATTTCCCAATTCATTGCGTCTCTGATTGCTTTTATATCTCTTGTCAAAGGCTGTTCCTTAGTATCCTCAACGCCGTGCTCCTGTACTGTGAGGTACATACAAACACCGTAGCTCGGTCCGATATATCTCATAATCTGCCCTTTTTCCGAGAGCAAGAACAAAAGCTTCTTGTCGCTGAGCTTGTTGATTTTTCTGATTGAGTCCATATATTCGGGGATTTTGTCATAGCTTTCGCAGAAGTTTACAATCTTTATTACGTCTGCTCCCCTTTCAAGCTCACCCTTGGCAAGCATAAGGTTTTCGGCAAGAGTCGTGCATTTGCCCGTATGACACGAAACAAGCACCTCGCCACCTCTTTTATGAATTTCATCGGCGAGTGCCTTCTGCTTTGCGACAGCCTCGGGCTTAAAGGTGAGCTGATAGGGTGCGCCCTTATCGAAATAATCACCCATTATATCGCAAAGTGTTGCACCACAGTCAAGACCGAGCAAAAGAAGCTCGACGCACTCGTCGTCGGTCATTCCGTTGCTGTCGCCGACACGGTAGCTCGTTATGTAAATAGGTCTGCCACCACAAGCCTGAAAAATCTCGGTCAAATCCTCTTTGTTGCGATATTTTCTTTCAAGCTTGCAAAGCTGTATTCCAAGCGCCTCTGCTCCGTCGTCAATCGAACGCTTGATTTTCGCAATGCATTCCTCTTTTGTAAGACATTGAATCATTGCGACTATTAAAGGCTTTTCATATTCAAGAAACGTTGCCATATTTATCTCCTTTGCATAGCATTTCTGCCACCGTCAATCAAAATTGTTTCTCCGTTAATAAACTGACCCTTATCGGAGGCGAGAAACAGTACCAAATCAACTATCTCCTGTGGCTCGGCTGCACGCCCCATAAGCGTTGGCATATCTGCCATATTGGCTCTCGTGAGTACGGGACCTGGTGCAACGCAGACACAACGGATATTATACTTTGAGCCGTACTGGGCAACCGACTTTGTAAGTCCGTACATAATTCCTGCCTTTGACGTAGCGTAATCAGGTCCGTTTCCCGAGCCCTCTGCACCGGTAATCGAGCCGATGTTAACAATAAGTCCACTCTTGTTCTTTCTCATCTTCTTGAGTACTGCGTGGGCAAAATAGAAAGGGCCTTTAAGGTTGACGTCTATTCCCCAATCATATACCTCGATGGGAACGTCGGGATACTCTGCATCCCAGCCTGCGTTGAGCATTCTCCTTGCCGTTCCACCTGCAAAGTTGACCATAACATCAATTGCGCCAAAGACACGCTCTGCCTCGTTGCATACGTTTTCGACCTCATCGTAGTGACGCACGTCACAGATTACGCCGATTGCCTTTCCCTTGCCAATTGCGTTAACCTCGTCAACGCACTCGTCAAGTCTTTCTTTATTTACGTCTACCATTACAACGTTACCACCAAGCTCGGCAAAGCTCTTGGAAAAAACAAGCCCCATACCCGATGCTGCACCCGTGACTATAGCTGTTTTATTGTTAAAATCCATAATAACACCTCCGTTTTTTTACAGTATAGACCAAAAGCCAAAAAACAGCAATGACAAATACGATACAAATTTGCTCTTTCTGACACAAATTATAAAAATTATCTTGATTTTTTTAACAAAAAAGAGCATAATGTATTTGAGGTGATAAAGTGAAAAGATTAGATGAAATTGTTGTGACTCAAATCACGAGAGCTATATGTATACATTCCCCGAAGGGCAGAAATACCGATATACAAAACCGTCACGCCTACGGGCTTTCATTTGCTCTTGACGGGCAGATTACCTACACTCACAACGGAAAGGATTTCGTATCAAATCCCGACGTTGCCATTCTGCTCCCTATGTCGCAAAGCTACCACCTTCACGGTAACAAGACGGGAAATTTCCCACTAATTGACTTTTTTGCCGAAAGTCCGATTTCCGACACCTTTATTACCATTCCCATTACCAACCCATCGAGCTTCATTCACGACTTTGAGCTAATCAGAAATTCGTTTTTGTTCGGCAACCCAAACGCAAAGACCTTCAGCATTTTTTACTCTATACTTCACCGTCTTGCAAACCAGGGCGGCTCCAACAATACACTTTTGCCTGCTATAAAATACCTTGAGAGTAATTTTTCAAATCCCTTGATTACAAATGAGCTTCTTGCAGGTCTTTGTAACATCAGCGAGGTCTATTTCAGAAGGCTGTTTTTGAAGGAATACAATATGACGCCAAGGCAATTTATAATTGAGCTCAGAATTAACAAGGCAAAACAGCTTCTTGCCGAGGGCAATATGAAAATCAACTCGGTGGCAGAGGCATGTGGATTTTTGAGTCAGTATCATTTTTCGAGACTCTTTAAGGAAAAAACAGGCATCAATCCCTCTGAGTACGTAAGAGAAAACCTCATCAAGAGGATATAATGAGGCTATAAAAAATCAATCAAAAAAGCACCCCGAAAGGTGCTTTTTTTGTGTTTAATATTGTTTTGCCTTGAAAAATCTGTACGAATAGTAGACTGCAAAAATGATTATGTGAGCGAGCAGAACGCCAAGGAAGTCAATCCAGACGTCTGTAACCTCACTGCTTCTGCCCTGCGAAAAGATTT
>JAZNRH010000002.1:0-4178 GCA_045590615.1 Eubacteriales bacterium | reverse complement strand
ACGAAAATCACCCTTGAAACCGACAAGAGTTCGGCTCCCTTTGGCTATACCTCTTTGATGTTGATACTGAAGAAAAATAAAATTAATTTTGGGTCTTGATTTGGCACAAACTATCACAAGGAGTAAGATTTAGATGCAATTCTCGAAGATTATCTGGCTCATATCACGGACGAAAAACACCGTTGAAACCGACAAGAGTTCGGCTCCCTTTGGCTATAAAAATCATTAAGGAGAAAAATTATGGCACAGAACGGACAGCTCAATTGGGTATTCGCCGACGGCGACCTGCCGCCACTTGGCGACAATCCGGAATTTCAGGGACACGAGGCGATTACGGTAACAAATCTCAACACAACTCCCGCACATCTTACGTTTGATATTTACTTCCCCGACAGAGACCCCATCAAGGGCTTAACCTACACCCTCGGAGCAGAGAGGGTAAACTGTTTCAGACTTGACAAGCCATTTTGCGACCAGGAGTACAAAATCCCGTTTGGACAGTACTCTCTCGTTCTTCACAGTGACGTTCCCGTCGTCGCAGTATTCGGACGTCTCGACGTGAGACAGACGAATATGGCTTATTATATAGTGCAAGGCTATTCCTATTAATAATTTTTGCCAAAAAAGCAAAAAAATGTTGACAAAACAAAAAACTTACTGTATAATAACACAGTATGAGTTGCTGTATCCACAGCAATATCTTCTTACCTTTGAGAAAATTCAAAGGTCATATGTCCATAAGGAGGTGCAATAACAATGGAAAAGATTACATCAAAGTATGAGGTTATCTACGTTGTTGACGGTACACTTGCTGAAGAAGCTGCTACTGAGCTTATCAATAAGTTCAAGGCAATGATTGAAGCAAATGCTACTATCGACGAGGTACAGGATTGGGGCAAGAAGAAGCTTGCGTATCCTATCAACGATGTGACAGACGGTTATTACACACTTGTACAGTTTACAAGTGCGCATGAATTCCCTGCTGAACTCGAGAGAAACTTCAACATCACAGATGGTATCCTTCGTGCGCTTGTTGTAAAAGCCGGCGAGTAAGGAGTGAAAAATTATGGCTTCATTTAACAAAGTCATTCTTATTGGTAACTTGGTGGAGGACCCTGAACTCAAGCAGACACCCAACGGAGTGCCTGTAACTAATTTCAGGATAGCCGTTTCACGCCGTTACCAGAACAAAGACGGACAGCAGGACGCTGATTTTATCAACGTTGTATGCTGGAGACAGAGTGCTGAATTTGTTAAGAGATATTTTGCAAAGGGAAGAAGTATTCTCGTTTGTGGTTCACTTCAATCACGTACTTGGACCGACAATAACAATCAGAAGCGTTACACTCTTGAGGTCGTGGCTGACGAGGTTTCCTTCGTAGACAGAAAACCCGATTCACAGACAAGCCCGACAGGTCAGATGTCATCGCCTGCGCCATATAGCAGTGCAAATGAGGGTATCTCTTTCGAAGAGATGTCCACAGATGACGACCTTCCCTTTTAATTTATAATTTTAAGGAGGTATTATCATGGATAAGGATATGCAGAAGTCGTTCAGACCCCGCAAGAAGAAGAAAGTTTGTGCTTTCTGTGCAGACAAGATAGAGCACATTGATTACAAGGACGTTCCCAGACTCAGAAAGTTTGTTTCAGAGCGTTCAAAGATTCTTCCCCGTAGAATTACAGGTACTTGTGCTAAGCATCAGAGACAGCTCACAGTAGCTATTAAGAGAGCTCGTCATATAGCGATTCTTCCTTACATCAGCGATTAATTTGCGATGTTACAAAATATATAAAGGAGGTAATTGGATATGAAATTGTTTCTTGGTATTTTGCTTCTCGTTATGGCAGTTTTCCTTGTAATCGCTGTTCTCATGCAGAACGGTAAGTCGAAGAGACTTTCGGGAACAATCGCCGGAGGAGCAGAAACGTTTTTTGGCAAAACAAAGTCACGCACAATCGATGCAGTGCTTTCAAAGCTTACAACTGTTGTGGCTATTCTTTTCGTTCTTGTTGTTATAATCGTTTACGTTGCATTTGGTTCTTCAACAGAAAATACTCTTACTCAGGAAGAGCTCAATCAGATGATTGCAGACGGTAAAATTCAGCTTGTTACAGAAGATAGCCTTGTTACAGAGGATAACCTCGTTGTAGAAGGAGAAGAAACTCCGGCTGAGGAAACTCCTGCTGAAGAGACACCTGCAGAGGAAGCTCCTGCAGAGACAGTTGAATAATTAATAAGAAAAAACCACCTTTTTAGGTGGTTTTTTTGTTTCCTTAGCTTTATGACTGGAAATAAATGTCAAATTATGTTGACAAGGAGTAAAATTTGTGGTATCATTTGAGCGAGGTGAGTTATATGATGAGAAAAGGAAACGTTCGAGCAATTGACGAGCTTGGCAGAATAGTTCTTCCTGTTGAGTACAGAACAGCTCTTGATATAAAATCCGGGGATATGATGAGAATGGAGCTTGACGGAGAAAAAATAGTAATACAAAAAAATAATCCGTCTTGTGTCTTTTGTGGCTCTGAAGTGGCTTTGACAAAGTATAATTCAAAAACTATTTGTCTTAACTGTATAAGAGAAATTTCTAAGATACCAAACTAAAATAAAAAAATTTCAGTTTTTTTCAAAAAAGGTATTGACAAATGCCTTTTTTTGTGTATAATTAAAGTGTACCAAAAAGGTACACAAAGAAAAATGAATGGAGAAAACCTATGAGAGTGACACAGGAAGCAGATTATGCTATCAGAATTTGCTGTGCACTTGATGAGGTGGGTGGAATGCTTGATGCCGAGAGCATCGCTGACAAGGTAGCAATTACCAAAAGCACAGCGCTAAAGGTTCTCAGGAAGCTCAAGGCAGATGGTATTGTATCATCACAACAAGGAGCCGTAGGTGGTTACATATTGAACCGTGACCCAAACGAGCTGACAGTGTGCAGTATAATTGAAGCAATAGAAGGTGGTGTATTCATTTCAAAATGCTTGTTTGAAAATCACCCTTGCTCACAAAACGGATATGATAAATCCTGTTGTAAAATGCATATAGCATTTGGGGAGATTAATACTTTACTTGTAGAAAAGCTCAGGACTATCACCGTAAGGAGTATCACAGACCCTAAGGTGTCATCGCTTGACATCATAAAAGCATTACAATAAAATTTTAATTTATAAAGGAGAAAAAATTATGAAAAAGTTTAGATGTACAGTATGTGGAGAAATCGTAGAAGGATTTGAAGCTCCGGATAAGTGCCCACTTTGCAAGGCACCGGCTTCAAAGTTCGTAGAGGTTAAGGAAGAAGCACTTGATTGGGCTGCAGAGCACGTTATCGGAGTTGCAAAGGATGCTCCCGAAGAGATTATTGAAGGACTTCGTGCAAACTTCAACGGAGAGTGCACAGAGGTAGGAATGTATCTTGCAATGGCAAGAGCAGCTTTCAGAGAAGGATATCCCGAAATCGGTATGTATTGGGAAAAGGCAGCTTATGAAGAAGCAGAGCACGCTGCAAAATTTGCAGAGCTTCTCGGTGAATGTGTTTCGGCATCATCAAAGGAAAATCTTACAGTTCGTGTAGCAGCAGAAAATGGCGCTACTGCAGGTAAGTTTGAGCTTGCTAAGAAGGCTAAGGAGCTTGGACTTGATGCAATTCACGACACCGTTCACGAAATGGCTCGCGACGAAGCTCGACATGGAAAAGGCTTCGAGGGTCTCCTTAAGAGATATTTTAACTAATTTTAGATACGAAAAAATAAAGTTAAATATCCTCTGAGAATGGCTTAAAATAAGGCTTTATAAGGAATAATCACGAAACACGATTATCTGATTTTAGATAGTCGTGTTTCTTTTTGTGTAACAAGAATACCACCAGCAATGCTGGTGGTTCCAAAAAGCTTTAGCTATGAGTAGAAAAAATATCCTCCTTCGTATATAATTGAAGTGGGTTTGCCAACCACAACAAAAACGAAGGAGGAATCAAGTAATGAAACTCGATATAGATAGTTTAGCACATACAAAATGGAATTGCAAGTACCATATAGTATTTGCACCAAAATATCGCCGACAAGTGATATATGGAAAAATCAAAGCAGATATAGGAATAATGTTAAGGAAGCTATGCGAATACAAACAGGTAGAGATATTGGAGGCAGAAGCATGTAAAGATCACATACACATG
>JAZNRH010000001.1:0-16963 GCA_045590615.1 Eubacteriales bacterium | reverse complement strand
ACTAACGGCTATTGCAACATTGCAATGGGCTCTGTGCTCTCGCTCTGGCACGAGGCAAGAGAGTCGGATGTGCCATATCTGCCAAGCGATGCTCAGCTGAAGGAAGCGTCAAAATATACCGATATTTCTCAGATAAAGTTTGAAAACGAAGCCTTTTCACTCGGAGAAGAAATAACTCTCGACCTTGGCGCAATTGCAAAAGGGATTGTATCCGACGTTCTGAGAAAAAGACTTTGTGACGAGGGCTTTGATAATCTTTACGTCAATCTCGGTGGAAACGTAATGGTAATCGGTGATAAAGACGGGCAGGGCTGGAACGTGGGTATACAAAGCCCGTTTGATGAGAGTGAAATCATACACTCAGAAAGAATAAAAGACACCTGTCTTGTGACGAGTGGTGTCTATCAAAGATTTTTTGAATACGGTGGCAAGAAATATCATCACATCATATCGCCCGACACCCTCTATCCGTCAGAATTGTATCTGTCGGTGTCTGTGCTGTATGAAAACGGCGCTTGGGCTGATGCTCTTTCAACGGCACTTTTCAATATGTCAATTGAGGACGGAAAAAAGGTGCTCGATAATTTCGAAAACATTTCGGTAATATGGATTACGAGTGACGGTGAAAAGGTAATATACTAAAACATAGTAAAAAAAGGTTAGACCACATAAAACCAGAGGGTGCTTTTTAGCAAAAAGCTCCCTCTGGACTCCCGAAAAGCAGGCGTTTTTATAAAGTAAAAAATTGAAAAATCAATTCTTTTGCATTAATAATATCGTTTTATGTTTTGCACGAACTTCGCGACTGCTGTACACAGGTACAGCGACGCGCTTCAGTATCGTGCAATCTACCTCTTTTTTTCTATCCCCTAACGAAAATGGCTGTAAAAAACTAAATTATAGTTTTTTACAGCCCCGTTTATTTTAACCTTTTATTCTATCACAAAGGTATTTGCCACCTTATAAATATGTGAATTGAAGAACGCTTCGAACAATCGGCAGGCATACTCGGTATCCCTTGCGCCTGCAGTTTCAAAGCTGGAATGCATTGCAAGCTGTGGAAGTCCTATATCGACACCCGTAATTGAAAGGTGAGTTTGCAATATATGCCCGAGAGTTGAGCCACCTACAATATCCGAACGGTTGGTATAATCGAAATATGGAATATCAAAGGTTTTGCAAAGCGTTTTTACAATACCCTCCCCCTCTGCATCGGTAACGTATCTGCCCATTGCGTTGTGCTTTATAGCTATTCCCGAATTAAGAAGTCCGTTGTTCACAGAGTCACTTTGCTCGGGGTGATTGGGGTGCAGAGCGTGTGCGTTATCTGCAGAAATGAAGAAGGAATTTGACAAAAGTCTGAAGTGTTCTGCTCGTGACTTGCCAAGTGATGAGCTGATGCGCTCAAGCGTTTCGGGAAGAAAGGCTGATGACGCTCCGTTTGCCGACTCGCTTCCGACCTCTTCCTTATCAAAAAGAGCAAGTACAGGTACGTTGGTCTCATCAAGAGAATACAAAAATCCGGAAAGTGCAGCGAATACACATTGAAGGTCGTCGAGTCTCGGAGAGGAAACGAATGAAAAATCACTTCCCCAAATCAAGCCCTTCTGAGAATTTACAAGATACAAATCGTGAGAAATAACGCTGTCAAAATCTATTCCCAGCATATCTGCAAGAAGGTCTGCCACTCGCATTTTTCCACCCTCGCCAACCAAAGCAAGCATATCGGTTTTAAGAGACAAGGGTGCGTCCTTATCGGTTTTGAGATGTGGCGCAAGAGATGGAATTATAGCTATTGGAGTATCGGTTTCAACCAGCCTTGTAACTATTTTGTTATTCTCTCTCACCACGACTCTGCCTGCAACCGATAACGGTCTGTCCAGCCAGCTTGACAAAATCGGTGAGCCGTATTTATCGGCTGAAAATCTCAAATATTTATCCTCAAGCTCAAAATCGGGCTTAAGCTTGAACATTGGACTGTCGGTATGCGCTGTGGCTATCTGGTAGCCGTCAAAATCCTCGTCGGGAATTCTGAAGGCAACAAGAGAAGAAGCTCCTCTGCGTACAAAATAACTGCCACCTGCCTTGAGAAGCCATTCTGACGACTCATAAAGCTCGGTGTAGCCTTCCTCCACAAGACGTGTTGCAACACTTGACACTGTATGAAAAGCAGTAGGTGAAGATGCTATGAAGTCTAAAAGCTCATAATTTATCTTTTCCATACGCCCTCCTTAATTACTTTCTAACTTTCTGTAATACGAGAAGTGCGCCACAACCGTACGCCTCTCCCCTTTTTCTTCGTCAAAGCCGGCAACTATAATTCCGTTTTTGCTCATGAGCTCGGAAACGTCGATTTCCTCAGTATTACCGTGGAAAACAACCTTTCCCTCGCAACAGATTATAAAGCTCTTGTCCTTAATGGAAATCGAACCTGCTCTGCCGACAAGGATTTCCTGATTATCAACTCTTTCGGTGACCGACTCAATAATCAGATTATTGAATTTTTCTGCCATCATTACGCGATAAGCCTTACTGCCGGGCTTCGCCTTGAATAAACGGGAAAAGAAGCTCATAACACTTTGGAAAGGAAGTCACGAAGTCTCGGGTTTTTGGGATTGGTGAAAAACTCCTCGGGTGGTGCTTCCTCTGCTATTTTTCCATCGTCAATAAATAATATTCTCGAGCCAACTTCTTTTGCAAAGCCCATTTCGTGAGTTACAACAACCATCGTCATTCCCTCTTGTGCAAGCTCCTTCATAAGCTCAAGTACTTCTCCTACCATTTCGGGGTCAAGAGCCGAGGTCGGCTCGTCGAAAAGAAGTACGGAAGGATTCATTGCAAGAGCGCGTATAATTGCAATTCTCTGCTTTTGTCCACCCGAGAGCTGTGAGGGATACGCCTTAGCCTTATCCTTCAAGCCAATTCTCTCAAGAAGCTCATAGGCTCTTTTTTCCGCGTTGCTCCTATTCATAAGTCCGAGCTTTATAGGAGCGAGGGTGATATTGTCAAGTATAGTTAAATGAGGGAAAAGATTGAAGTGCTGGAACACCATTCCCATTCTCTGACGAAGCTTGTTAATCTCACGCTTTTTGTGGTCAACGAGCTTTCCCTCAAACCAGACTTCACCTTGTGTGGGAACTTCAAGCATATTAAGACAGCGAAGGAAGGTGCTTTTTCCACCACCTGACGGACCGATTATAACGACCTTTTCGCCCTTTTCGATTGTTATGTCTATGCCTTTAAGAACCTTTATTTCATCGTTCTTGCCAAAGCTTTTGACAAGATTTTTAACCTCTATCACTCTTGTTCAGCCTCCTTTCAAGTAAGGATACAAGATAGGACAAGCCAAGCACGAGCACGAGATAGATGAGTCCTATCGCAATTAGTGGCATAAAGTTACTGTAGGTGATTGAACGTATTTTCAAGCCACCCTGAGTCAAGTCGGCAACACCGATATAAAAGGCTACCGAGGTCTCCTTGAGCAGTGCGATAAACTCGTTTGCCAAGGCAGGCAAAACTGCCTTTATCGCCTGAGGAACGACGATATAGCACATCGTTGCAACGTAGGTAAAGCCAAGGCTTCTGCCTGCTTCCATCTGTCCGTTGTCGACAGCCATAATTCCACCTCGTACGATTTCGGCAACGTATGCGCCCGAATTTATACCAAAGCAGAGAACTGCCGCCGTAAACTTCGCAACGCCAAGAGGCAAGAGAAGTACGAAGTAAATAATGAGAAGCTGAATCATTACGGGAGTACCTCTCATAATGGAGAGATACAAGCCACAAATTGAATCAAGAAGCTCAAGCTTACCCGTCTTTGCGTAGGTGCAACGGATAATCGCAACTATAAAGCCGATTACGAGACCGAGTACGAGAGACAACGCCGTAATTGAAAGAGTTGTTCCAAGTCCCTTTACTATATACTGCCATCTGTTCTCTACAACAAAGTTGCGAACGAACTCGTCCTTGAAGCTGTTGAGCGCCTTTATTACGGGAATTGAGGTGTCGGGCTTATTTGAATCGTAGTTGACGAGATTGAAGCATTGAATAAGTCCGCTTCTGAGTGAGCTACGATTGGAAATATCTACCGTTTCCCCGTCTATTACAAGGCTATCGGTATTCTGTACCAAGCGTTTGGCATCTACAATGCCACCAAAGAAGGTGTTTACCGTAGTGTCGTCAAGATACATTACGAGTCTCGAATCGTCCATCTCGTAAAGGTTTATTTCCATTTCACCTACAAGGACGTCGGCAGCTTCAAGCGCCGACTCGAGCTTTTCGTTTATTTCAAGCTGAATTTTGGTAGCATTCTTGGTTGTGCCCGAAGCCTCGTTAACGAGGTCTATATTCAAAAGCTCGTTTATGTTTTCCTTAATTGTATTGTATATATCAAGGGTTTTATATGAACAGGAGAGAATGATATTTTTTTCGTTTCCGTAATCTATACCCTCAACCGTAACCGTCGTATTTTCTCTGAGGTACTTTGCGCTGAAGGCAATGTTGTTGGGAAGGGCGTCAAGCTGTTTATCAATCAACGCCTGTGCCTCTTCTATAGTAAGCTCCTGCTTTACGATATTGTTGGAGTTACCTATTATTATACTCACTCCGAGGGCAATTGCCAAAACAAGAACAATAATACCGATTAAAGCCAAAAGCTTCATCTTTTTACTTTTTATCATTTAATAAGCCTTTCAGACACAAAAAAATAGGAAAGTCGAAACAATCCTATTTTCTTGCGCATATCTTTGTTTTGTAATTTTAATTACTTGATGTACTTAGCAACGATTTCGTCAATCTTGCCGTTGTCGGTAAGAGCAAGGATTGCTTCATTGAGCTTGTCAAGAAGTTCTGTGTTTTCCTTAGCTACGCAGATTGCATAGTCCTCGTCAGCGTATGAAGTTTCAAGAATCTTGAGGCCTTCGTTTGCTGCAACGAGTGCCTTAGCAGGCTCGTTGTCGATGATAACGCAATCAACGTCGCCACCAACGAGTGCAAGAACTGCGTTGTTAGCATTGTTGTACTGAGTAACTCTCTCTGCACCAAGGTCGCCTGTAGCGTAGATGTCGCCTGTTGTACCAAGCTGTACGCCAGCCTTCTGAGCTGCTCCATCTGCAAAGAGGTCGTCAACTGAAGTGATTTCTGAATCTTCCTTAACGATTACAGACTGAACGCCTGAAGCGTAGCTGTTTGTGAAGTTGATTTCCTGAAGTCTTGCTTCTGTAACGGTCATACCTGCCATACCGAAGTCAACTGAACCTTCCTTAACTGCTGTGATAATTGAGTCAAATTCCATATCCTCAATTACAAGCTCCATGTTGAGATACTCTGCAATGGCAGCTGCAATCTCAGCATCGATACCAACAATCACACCGTCCTGATAGAACTCGTATGGCTGGAAATAAGCGTTTGTTGCCATAGTGAGCTTTTCCTTTTCAACGGGTGTCTCATCGGGAGTTACTTCAGGCTCCTCAACGATTTCGTCATTTGTTACTACTTCGTTTGCGTTTTCATCTCCACAAGATGCAAGTGCAAAGCACATTACAAGCATTGAGAAAACGAGCATAAGTGAAAGAAACTTTTTCATTTTGTTTTTCTCCTTTTTATTTTTTATTGGTTGCTATAATTATACAACACTTTGCATAAAAATCAACCTTTTTTTGAAAAAATTTTATTTTTTATTCATTATGTCTCAAAAGTGAAACCTTTTTTGTGTAGTTTTGTACATATTTTCTGTGCATAAATATACTTAATTGCGAATTTTTATGCAATAATTCAATTTAATGATTTCCAAAAATGTAAACATTTACATTTTAATGATTTTACTTTATAAACAATTTTTAACAATACCGAACAACCCTCTAAAAATAAGGAGTTTTTAAGCAAAATGATTGTTAAAAAAATATCAAGATGTACTTTATGTTAAATTATATTAAAAAATTCAATTTAGGTGTTGCAATATTTCAATAAAAGTGTTAAAATATACACGCAAGATTATTTTTGTAAAGGAGAGTGTGGAGATTGACTTTAACCTTTAAGGGTGGACTTCACCCCGAGGAACATAAAATAACAGCTAAATCCCCAATTGAAATTATGCCTGAGCCAGCCGTCGTTGCGATTGCGCTATCTCAGCATATCGGTGCCCCCTGCACGCCTATGGTGAAAAAGGGAGACTACGTTTATAAAGGTCAGCTCATCGGAAATGCTGAAGGAGGGCTTACCTGCCCTGTTCATTCGAGCATTTCGGGAACTGTAAAGGGTATAGAGGACAGAGTCGGCGTCTTTGGACAAAAGGTTACTCACGTAATAATTGAAAACGACTTCAAGTCCGAGCTTTGCCCCGACATTCGCCCGTGTGGCAAAGCTCTTGAAGAGGCTACCTTTGAAGAAATCGTAGAAATCATCAAGAACGCAGGTATTGCAGGTCTTGGAGGTGCTACCTTCCCTACTCATTTCAAGGTTGCTTCGGCTAAGGGAAAGGTTGACAAGCTCATTGTAAACTGCTGTGAGTGCGAGCCCTACATAACAGCCAACCATCGCCTTATGTTAGAAAAGCCTCACGAAATCATCAACGGTGTCAAGGTCGTAATGAAGGCGCTTGACATAACCGACTGCGACATCGCCATTGAGGACAACAAAAAGGATGCCATCAAGGTAATGCAGGAAAAGGTGGAAAATGAGCCTCATATTGAAATAAAGGTTCTGAAAACGAAATACCCTCAGGGTGATGAAAGACAGCTCATATACGCTATTGACAAAAAGGAAATTCCTGCAGGTAAGCTTCCTGCAGACGTTGGAAGAATTGTTCTCAACGCCGAAACCTCGGCTGCAATATACCATGCCTTTTACGACGGTATGCCCCTCTTTGAGAGAATCATTACCGTTACGGGCGACTGTGTTGCTCAACCAAAGAACCTGAGAGTACCTCTTGGAACTTCTATCAGCGACATTATCACTCATTGTGGTGGATACACCTCTGAGGTCGAAAAGATTATCAGTGGTGGTCCTATGATGGGTATGGCTCAATGGGACGAAAATGCTCCCGTTATAAAGGGTACTGCCTCTATTCTTTGCTTTGGCGCAAAAAAGAAAGCGCCTGCAGAGGAGGGCTGTATTCACTGTGGCAAATGTGTGGGCTCTTGCCCTATGCACCTTATGCCCCTTTATCTCGCCTCGTTCTCAAAGCTGGGCGACTGGGAGGCTTGCCGTGAGTTCGACGTATTAAGCTGTGTCGAATGTGGCTGCTGTACCTATCAGTGTCCGGGTAACGTTCCGATAGTTCAATATATCAGAACTGCCAAGGGCAAGCTTAAAAAGTAATAATAGAAAGGATATAGAATAATGGGACTTCTAAAGGTTTCTGCTTCCCCTCATATAAGACACGAGGACACCACCAAGGTGTTGATGAGTGACGTTATAGTGGCGCTGATTCCACTTCTTATCTGGGGAACTTACGTTTACGGACTCAGAGTTTTGACTGTTACAGCGATTTCAATTATATCCTGCGTGGTATTTGAGGCGCTGTTCAATATAATATTAAAAAAGAAGGTTCCCGTAGGAGACTTATCTGCAGTTGTAAGTGGTCTTCTGCTCGCCTTCAATCTTCCTGCAACCATTCCTCTCTGGATACCTGTTGTGGGCGCTCTCTTTGCAATGGTGATTGTAAAGGGACTTTTCGGAGGGCTCGGTAAGAATTTTATGAACCCCGTGCTCGCGGCAAGAGTTTTCCTCTTTGGCTCGTGGCCCTCACATATGACCAACTATTCTGCGCCTCTTGAAAGGCTTTCGGCTTTCGGAAAGGTTGATACGGTTTCTTCGGCAACCTCTCTTACCGTACTCAAGAACGGCGCTCTACCCGAGGAATCCACCTTCGACCTCTTCATTGGTAATATGAGTGGTTGTATCGGAGAAATTTCGGCACTCCTCATTCTTGCAGGTGGCGTATACCTCATTGTAAGAAAGGTTATTACATGGCATATTCCCGTTTCCTTTATCGGAACGGTAGCCGTTCTGACCTTCGCATTTGCACCCGATGGAATATCAGGCTTCGGCTTTATGCTCGCAGAGCTATTCAGTGGTGGCTTGATGCTCGGTGCAGTATTTATGGCAACCGACTACGTTACCTCACCCGTTACTGCCAAGGGCAGAATTATCTACGGTATCGGCTGTGGCGCTCTGTCGGTATTCATCAGATTTTTCGGTGGATACCCCGAGGGTGTATCGTTTGCTATTCTCATTATGAACCTTTTCGTATGGTATCTCGACCGTGCGACAAAGCCAACAAAATTTGGAGGAGGGGTTAAAAATGCAAAAGCTTAGTTTCTTAAAGCCTGCTCTTCCATTAACCGTAATCAGCGTAGTAATCGCACTTCTTCTCGCATTCGTAAACGCTGTTACAGCAGATAAAATCGCAGAAAATGCTCTTATTGAAAAAGAAAATGCAATCAAGGGTATTTTCACAGAGTGTCAGTCCTTTGAAGCGCTTGAGGTTTCAGACTCGTCTATTATAAACGAGATTGGAAAGGCGCTTGACGAAAACGGAAATGCGCTGGGATATTACGCAGACATTTCACCTATCGGTTTCAAGGGAGCAATTAACCTTATCGTCGGCACAGACATCGAAGCAAAAATTATAAAAATCACTCTCGTATCAGCATCAGAGACCCCCGGTGTTGGCACTAAGGCTACAGACGATGCTTATCTTGCAGGTTATGCAGGTCTTAACAGTCAGGATGCTATGGGAGTTGATACCATTACGGGAGCTACCATCAGCTCCAAGGCAGTCAGAGAAGGCGTCAGCTCGGCTGTAGCAATTATCGAAGAAATAGCGAAGGAGGGCAAATAAATGTCAAAACAACCTATAAAAAAATTGTTTACCGACGGCTTGTTTGATAAAAACCCCATTCTCGTTCAGCTTCTTGGTACTTGCGCAACCCTTGCCGTTACCACGTCGGTTTCAAACGGACTTGCAATGGGTCTTTCAACTACTGCCGTTTTGGTATGCTCAAACCTTTTTATCTCGCTTTTGAGAAATTTCATTCCCAAGGAAGTCAGAATTGCCTCCTACATAGTGGTTATTTCGGGCTTCGTTACTGCAATCGAGCTTTTAATCAAGGCTTTTCTTCCCGAAATAAACAAGTCGCTGGGCGTGTTTATTCCCCTTATAGTAGTAAACTGCATTATTCTTTCGAGGGCAGAGTCCTTTGCCTCAAAGAACAAGCCCGTTATGGCATTGCTTGACGGTCTTGCCATGGGAGCAGGCTTTACTATGGCGCTCGTTATCGTTTCGGCAATAAGAGAAATTTTAGGCTCGGGTACACTCTTTGGAATAAGGGTCACTCCCCTTTCCTTCGAGCCCTCGCTTACGTTTATTATGTCGGCAGGCGCTTTCTTCACCCTCGCATTTGTAGTTGCAGGAATGAATAAAATCCTCGACGTAATCAAAAAACGCTCAAGCAAAAAGGAGGTAAAGTAAATGAAAGAATTACTCCTTATAGCCTTTGCTGCCATTATTACAGAAAACTTTATTTTCTCAAGATTTTTGGGTATATGCCCTTTCCTCGGAGTTTCGGAAAAGCCGTCTACTGCAGCAGGTATGGGCTTTGCAGTTATGTTCGTTATGACAATTGCCTCGGCTCTTACCTGGCTTGTGTATAAATTTATTCTCGTTGAGTCAGGACTTGAATATATTAAAACTATAGCCTTCATTCTGATTATTGCAGCGCTCGTTCAAATCATAGAAATGTTCCTCAAAAAATTCGTGCCTGCCTTATATCAGGCGCTCGGAATATATCTTCCTCTTATTACTACGAACTGTGCCGTTCTCGGTGCTGCTCTTCTCAATATTCAGAACGACTACAATTTTCTCGAGTCGGTTGTGTTCGGACTTGCAGCAGCAATCGGTTTTACAGTTGCTCTCCTCATATTTGCAGGAGTAAGAGAAAGACTCAGATTCTGCAATCCTCCTAAGGCGTTCAAGGGAGTGCCCATTCTTCTGCTTTCGGCAGGACTTATAGCAATGGCGTTCTCGGGCTTCTCGGGAATCAGCTTATAATGGGAGGAAAACACAATGAATGAATATATTATTAATATAGTGCTCGCTGCCGTATGGTTCTTGGTCATCGGTGGCGCGCTCGGAATTGCTCTGTCTTTTGCAGCAAAATACCTCAAGGTCAAGGAAGATCCGAGAATCGAACAGATACTCGAAAATCTGCCCTCTGCAAACTGTGGTGGCTGTGGCTATGCAGGCTGTGCAGCTATGGCTGAAGCAATCGCCAAGGGTGAGGCAAATCCCTCAAAATGCTCTGTGGCAAGCCCTGATTCGATTAAAAAAATCGCCGAGGTTATGGGAATTGAAGCCACCCAACAGGTGCGTATGAGAGCGCAGGTAATGTGCAGTGGAACATCCGACCTTGCAAAGCTCAAATACAATTATGAAGGTATCCACGACTGTATTTCGGCAGCCAAATTGGCAGGTGGTCACAAGCTTTGTCCAAACGGTTGTATGGGATATGGAACCTGCGTTGAAGCGTGTAAGTTCGATGCAATAAAAATAATCAACGGCACAGCTGCTGTTGATTACAATAAGTGTCAGGCTTGTGGCGCTTGCGTTAAAGCTTGTCCTAAAGGACTTATCGCTCTTATCCCGTTTGAAGCTGAATATTGGGTTGGCTGTAAGTGTACCGAAAAGGGCGTAGCAACCAAGAGCTGGTGTGAGGTTGGTTGTATCGGCTGTAAGCTCTGTGAAAAGAACTGTCCGTCGGGTGCAATCAAGGTAATTGATAACCTTGCAAGAATAGATTATTCTCTTTGTACCAACTGTGGCAACTGCTTCGACGTATGCCCGAGGCACATTATATGGTCGTCAAGCGTTCACCCCGGAGCAAAAAGCAAGAAAACCCCTGAAGAAAAAATTAATGAAAACAGCGAAAAAACTATGGACAATTCGGAGAAATGATGTTAAAATATACTTTAGTGCATTTCTCCTATAAGTAAAAATTAAAAGTGGGAGATGCAATCTCCCACTTTTATTCTTCGGTCGTTTCCTCTACCCTTTTAAGCTCTTCGTTGTAGGCTGCAAGAACTGCTTCTTCAACCATTACTCTAAATTCAGCGTTAATCGGGTGTGCGATGTCTCGATAAGTTCCATCTCCATTTTTGCGACTGGGCATTACAATGAAATATCTGTCGTTTGCATAAATCACCTTGATGTCGTGTACTGCAAGCTGTGCATCAAAAGTAAGAGATACAACTGCCTTAAGGGGTCCGTCTTCAAATGTCTTTCTGATTTTAATGTCTGTAATTTGCATAGACTTTTTTCTCCTTTTGTTGTATTTTACTTCAATTAGAACTTGATATGATTTTATATTTATATTATTAAATGGAAGGTGCAAAGATGTTAACAAAAAGTAAATTCTGTTATAATGCACAAATTTCTGATAAAATTTGTTTAATTCTTGGTATTGGTGGCGTAAGTATGTCGTCAATTGCACTTTTGCTCGTTGATATGGGATACAAAGTTTCGGGCTACGACGAGCGTAAAGGCCCTTATACGAACCTCGTGGAAGCCCACGGAATTGACGTCGTATACGGTGACGAAATCCCCTCTCTCGATAACGTAGGGCTGGTAGTCTATACTGCTGCTATCAAAGATGACAACCCCATAATCTGCCTTGCCCGTAAGAAAAATATCAACTGCGTTGTCAGGGCTGATTTTCTTGGCGAATTGATGAAGTGCTATAAAACAAGAATTGGAATTTCAGGCACGCACGGCAAATCGACCACCTCGGGTATGCTCTCGCAAATCTTTTTATCCTCCGACACCAACCCGACGATTATGATTGGAGCAGACCTTCCGACTATCAATTCGGGTCTTAAAATCGGAGATAAAAATTCTTTTATTTTTGAAGCTTGTGAATATAAGGACTCCTTTCTGTCTTTTGCACCTACACTATCCGTTGTATTAAACGTTGAGCTCGACCATACCGATTACTTTTTAAGTCTTGACCAGATGAAAGACTCTTATACACGTTTTATGGAAATTTCGGGCTTGGCTCTCGTTTGCAGAGACAACGAAAACGCTGTTTCGGCAACGAAAAAATTCAAGGGTGATACTCTGTTTTTTTCAACCAAAGACAAAGGTGCTGATTATTACGCCGACAATATCACAATGAATAAAGGCTTTGCTACCTTTGACGCTTATGCAAAAGGCGAATATCTTACAACGATAACGCTGAAGGTGCCCGGTGAATTTCAGGTGAGCAATGCGCTTGCAGCAATAGGTGCAGCACATATATCGGGGCTTTCACCTGATACTATAAAAAAAGGACTTGAGGACTTTCGTGGAGTAGGACGACGTTTTCAATACAGAAAAAACTACAACGGTGCTGAAATTTACGATGACTACGCGCACCACCCCGACGAAATACGCGCAACTCTCTCAACGGCGCGCTCGCTTGAAAAAAAGCGTGTAATCGTAGTGTATCAGCCTCATACCTATTCAAGAACCAACGACCTGTTCAACTCCTTCGTTGCCTCATTTAATGATTGTGACGAGGTGATTTTTGCTGATATATATGCTGCAAGAGAGCAAAACACGTGTGGCATTTCCTCAAAAAATCTTGCCGATGCAATTCCCCACGGCAAATACGTCGGTGATTTTAATGCCATTTCCGGCTATCTTAAAACTCTGCTTTCCCCCGATGACCTTCTCATCATTATGGGTGCTGGTGATATAATAAATCTAAAAATATAAGGAATTAAAAAGGAGAATAAAAATGTTAGTACCTGTAATTTTGTTTATTTTAGGACTTCTGCTCTTGATCAAGGGTGGAGATTGGTTTGTTGATGGAGCAACGGGAATTGCAAGACGCTTTCACATTCCCGAAATAATCGTTGGAGCAACTATCGTTTCGATTGGCACAACACTCCCCGAGGTTATGGTTTCGGTTTCGGGCGCGTTGAACGGTCAGGGCGCTATGGCATACGGAAATGCAATCGGCTCAATCATTTGTAACACATCGCTTATTGCTGCAATTTCAATCACAGTTCACCCGAGCAAAACAGACACAAAATCACTTAAAATGCCGGTGATATTCTTCTTTATCGCTTCGGCAATTTACCTCGTTTCCGCATACATCTTCGGCTACTTCTACCGTTGGATTGGTATTATCCTTCTCTTAGTCTTTGCTCTTTATATGTTCATCACAGTAAGACAGGGCTTGAAAAACGACGGTAACAACGAGGCTCAGGAGCAAGAGGAAGCTGCCTCTCGCTCTCTTGTCTGGGAAATTGGTTTTCTTGTTTTAGGAGCTGCACTTATTGCAATTGGCGCTGATTTATTGGTAGACAACGGAACTCTTATTGCAAAGGCTCTCGGTGTTCCTGAAACGGTAATCGCTCTCACCTTCGTGGCTCTTGGCACTTCACTCCCCGAGCTTGTAACTGCCATTACCTCTCTCATAAAGGGACATCATTCTCTTTCGGTTGGTAATATACTCGGTGCAAACCTATTCAATCTCGTTCTCGTTTCGGGAGCTTCTATTTCACTGGCGCCCTTTGCAGTTCCTGTCGGTAATACAATTATGGGTAAAAACAGCTCTCTTGTGCTTGATATTCCCTTGATGCTCGTGGTAATGTCAATCCTTGCCCTTCCCACTTTCAAAACAAAGAAACTCGCGCGCTGGCAGGGAATTCTGCTTCTCGCATTATACGCAGGCTTCTGCGCGCTCCAATTCATACTTTAATTAACAAAAAATTCAACTCATTTTAACCTAATATTAACAATCAGATGATAAAATGACTTCAACTCTTAAGGGAGTAGTCAACACGAATAGTGTGAATAAGCCGTCAGTACGATTTTTTTCCGACTTATTCTTAAATGACGAGACTTAACTGTAAAAACGCAGTTAAGTCTCGTCTTTTTTGTGCATACTATTAATAACATACTATAGAAAGGATACGAAAGATGAAACACTATCTCATTCCCAAAGAAGAGGTTTTATCCTCTCTGGAAACCTCTCGCGAGCTCGGTCTTACAAGCCATGAGGCGAGCGCACGCTTGGAAAAAAACGGAAAGAACAAGCTGATTGAGGGCAAGAAAAAGACCCTCTTCCAAAGAATTATCGGTGAGCTTGCCGACCCGATGGTGCTGGTTTTAATCGGTGCTGCAATCGTTTCGGGTATTACTGCCCTGATTGAAGGTGAGGGCTTGACCGACGTTTTCATTATTTTGGCAGTAGTAGTACTTAACACAATACTCGGTGTTGTACAGGAAAGTAAGGCAGAAAAAGCCATTGACGCACTAAAAGAAATGTCGGCTGCAACATCAAAGGTCATTCGTGACGGAAAGCATATTACCGTTAAAAGCGAGGATTTGGTCAAGGGAGACATCGTAATCCTCGAGGCAGGTGACGCTGTTCCTGCCGACGGCAGAATAATCGAATCTGCAAGTCTGAAAATCGAAGAGGCTGCCCTTACGGGAGAGTCTGTTCCGACCGACAAATTTGATTATGAATTGACCTCTGACAACGGAGAGGTTCCTCTCGGTGACAGAAAAAATATGTGCTATATGGGCTCAGTGGTAGTTTACGGCAGAGGTGCAATGGTCGTTGTCTCCACGGGTATGGACACCGAAATGGGCAAGATTGCGACGGCAATCACCGAAGCAAAAGACGGAGAAACGCCTCTCCAAAAAAGACTTTCTCAGCTCTCAAAGCTACTCACAAAGCTTGTACTCGGAATTTGCGTATTTATGTTCGCCTTCACCCTTGTCAGAAACGGAAACTTTGACACAACCACAATCCTTGATAGCTTTATGCTCGCTGTAAGTCTTGCCGTTGCTGCAATTCCCGAGGGCTTAGCTGCCGTCGTAACGATAGTTCTGTCAATGGGCGTTACCAAAATGTCCAAGCAAAAGGCTATTATCAGAAAGCTGACAGCTGTCGAAACGCTCGGCTGTACGCAGGTTATCTGCTCGGACAAAACGGGTACTCTCACGCAAAACAAAATGACGGTAGTTGACAAGTGGAGTGATAACGAGACAATTCTTGCTACTGCTATGGCTCTTTGCTCCGACGCTGAGCCCGACGAAAAAGGAGAGGCAATCGGAGAACCTACGGAATGTGCATTGGTAAACTATGCTACAAGTCTCAAGCTTTTCAAAGGTGACCTGTCTGCAAAAGAACCCCGAATTGCCGAAGTCCCATTTGACTCAGGCAGAAAAATGATGTCAACCATTCATCAAAGAGGCAATGAGATTATACAATATACAAAGGGCGCACCCGACGAGCTGCTGGCAAGGTGTACTCATATTCTGAATAACGGTGAAATATCAGAGCTTACCGATGCAAGCAAGCAGGAAATTCTTTCAAAGAATACTGAATTCGCTTCTCAAGCCCTTCGAGTATTAGCCTGCGCTTATAAGCTACACGACCAGAAGCCGACAATTCTGACAAGCGAAGCTGTTGAGAATAACCTGATATTTATCGGGCTCGTCGGTATGATTGACCCCGTCAGACCCGAGGTAACCGACGCCGTTGCAGAATGTGTCAAGGCAGGTATCCGTCCTATTATGATTACGGGAGACCACAAGGATACGGCTGTTGCGATTGCTAAAACGCTCGGAATCATAAAGAGTGCCGACGAAGCTATTACGGGCGCTGAAATTGACAAATACTCAGATGAAGAATTTGACGAGCTTATAACTAAGTATTCGGTATACGCACGAGTTCAGCCCGAGCACAAGGTCAGAATAGTAAACGCCTGGCGCAAGCGTGGAATGGTGACTGCTATGACAGGTGACGGTGTAAACGATGCGCCCTCAATAAAGAACGCTGACATCGGTATAGGTATGGGAATTACAGGCACAGACGTAACCAAAAACGTTGCCGATATGATACTTGCAGACGATAATTTTGCGACCATTGTTTCGGCTGTTGCCGAAGGAAGAAGAATATTTGACAACATTTGCAAATGTATTCAATTCCTGCTTTCATCAAATCTGAGTGAGGTTATAAGCATATTCATTGCAACGCTTTGTGGCTTTACAATCCTCAAGCCTGCACACATTCTCTTCATCAACCTTGTCACAGACTCTCTCCCGGCACTCGCTCTCGGTGCAGAAAAAGCTGAACCCGATATTATGGAAAGAAAACCACGTAAAAGCAACGAGGGCATTTTTGCAAACGGTATGGGCTTCAACGTAGCATATCAGGGTATTATGGTTTCGGTTATTACACTCGCTGCATATTTTATCGGACACTTTATGGAATCGGGAAAATGGGAAATCACGCAAAGCCCTGACGGTATGACTATGGCTTTTCTTGCTATGTCAATGGCGGAAATTTTCCACTCGTTCAATATGCGCTCGCACGGCTCGGTGTTCAAGCTGAAAACACATAATATGCTCCTTTGGGGAACGATGATATTATCTCTTGCATTAACTACAGCCCTCATTTTCGTTCCTGCACTTTCAAATCTTTTCGGCTTTGAGCATATCAACCTTGCAGAATACTTCGTAGCACTCACTCTTGCGATACTGACAATCCCGATTGTCGAAATCGTAAAGCTTTTTAAGAAAAAAGCTTAATTGTAATTAAAACTCTTGAAATAAAATTGCCAATATGATATAATTATTTAAATTATGTCATATTGGCTTTTTATATAAGTCTTAAAAAGGAGATATAAAAATATGAAACTTGGAATAGTAAAATATATGCCATTTTCATATCTCTATAAAACTCCACGCCAAAATGGTGTAGTAAACAATGTGAAATTTGGTACGGCAATAAGCTTATTTTTTTATGAGATAAAGTCAATACAACAATGTTGCGCCAAAGAAAAAACACGACATTCGATTGAATGTCGTGTTTTGCTTTTGTACAATTTTTGCAGTATTTTTAATCGGTCAGTATCACACAGATAACCAACCTATTTTCCCTTTGAGAATATCCGCATCATGAAATAA